>CACBMY010000048.1 GCA_902540545.1 uncultured Pelagibacteraceae bacterium | reverse complement strand
TTTTTTTCATATACGTTTTTTTTTAATGGTTTTAGAAAAATATTAAAAAAAGAATCTCAATTAATTACTGATAATTTAGTCAATAAAACTAAGTTTATGTATGAAGCGCTATCAAATATAAAAATAATTAAATTTTTTAGAAATTTCAATTTTTTTAAAACAAATTTTTTAATTAAATCTAAAAATATACTTAGCTCACAAATTAAACTTACTATGATTGAGACCTCTCCAAGAGTATTAATGGAATTTACTTTATATTTTGGAACTTTATTAATAATTTGGTATTATTTTAATAGTTTTGAAAAATATAACTTAACAAAAATAATATTTTTTGCTGTAGCATCATCGAAGGCACTTCCAGTAGTTAATGCAATATTTGCTTCAATAGTAAGATACAAGACTGCATTACCATCTCTTAAAACATTCAATCAAGAGTTTTCAGAAATTTCTAAAAAAAGACTTAATATTTATAAGAAAGAAAAAATTAGTTTTGAAAAAAATATTAAGTTAGAAAATATATCGTTCAGTTTTGAAGATAGTGAGTTTGAATTAAAAAACATTAATTTGGAGATTAAAAAAGGAGATTTTATAGGGGTATGCGGACCCACTGGATCTGGAAAAACAACATTAGTCGATATAATTTGTAGTGTATACCAACCCATGAATGGACAACTAAAAATTGATGAAAAAAAAATTCATGAAAAAAATTCTGATGATCTGAGGGATAAGATTAGTTATGTAAGTCAAAATTTTTTTTTAGGGGATATGACTTTATCAGAACTAATATCTTTTGGATCCAATCATGCAAATTATTTAGATGAAGTTAAAGAGGCATCAAAACTTGCAGAAATACACGACTTTATTGAAAGTTTACCAAACAAGTATAATACAAAATTTGGAGACTCTGGTTTAAAACTAAGTGGTGGGCAGCAGCAAAGAATAGCACTTGCAAGAGCACTTTTTAAAAATCCACAGATACTTATTTTAGACGAAACGACCGGGTCTTTGGATTTAATAACGGAACAAAAAATAGTTAGCAACCTAAAATACATAAAAAAAAATATTACAATCATCTTGATAGCCCATCGAGTTGCTTCTCTTAAGGATTGTAATAAGATAATTCTTCTTAATGATGGAGCGGTATCTTCACAAGGAACTTACGAGGAATTGAATTCCAATTCTGAGTTGTTTAGAAATTTATTATAAATTTACAACTTTTTAACTTTAATATTATTAGTTTTAAAAAAATTCCTAGTATCAAATATGATTCTACTATTCTTTAATATTATATTTTTATTTAAATAATCATGATCAGTCATTATTAATGTTAGATCTGAATCTTGTAAATTCTTTTTTGTTATAGGAAATGATCTATAAACTTCTCTAAACATTTTTGTTTTAATTTTTTTTATATATTCATCATTATATTTTATTATAAATTTTTTTTTTAATTTTTTTATTATAAATAGTGTTGGACTCATCCTTAAATCATTTAAGTTTTTTTTATAAGCTGCTCCAATTATAAAAATCTTTGGTTTTTTTGTTTTTAAAAAATTTTTACTATAGTTCTCTATTTTTTTTACAATCCAATCGGTAATAGAAAAATTAATTTTTGCAGCTGACTTGGTTAAATTAAGTTTAACATTTTTTTTTTCAGCAATCCAAGAAAGGTAAAATGGATCGATTGGAATACAATGTCCTCCAACACCTGGACCAGGTTCAAATCTAGTAAAACCAAACGGTTTGGTAGAAGCTGCATTTATCACTTCGTTTATATCTATCTTTAATTTATTTGCTAATATTTTTGTTTCGTTTGCAAGCGCAATATTAACTGATCTGAAAACATTTTCATATAATTTTGTAAACTCTGCTACCTCAATGCTAGAAACAGGTTTTGTGGTTGTGATTTTACTATAAAAATTATTAGTTAAAAAAGCGCAATTTTTTGTCGTCCCACTTGTTACTTTAGTAATATTAGATATATTAAATTTTTTATTACCTGGATCTTCACGTTCAGGTGAATAGCCTAAAAAAAAATTTTCTCCAATTTTAAATCTTTTTTTTAATTTTTCAAAA
>CACBMY010000047.1 GCA_902540545.1 uncultured Pelagibacteraceae bacterium | reverse complement strand
AAACTTAGAAGGAAAATTGCAAAAAGCCTACAAGGCTTCATATCCTCCAGGAGAAGCGAAAGAGGATTGGCAAATAATAAATGAATTGTCTTCATTCATTAAGAGAAAAAATTTATATAAAGATAAAAATCAACTTACCAATTCATTAATAAATTATTTAAATCTTAATAATAAAAATGAAGCTGATTTTGAGGTGCCTGAATATAATTTTAAATCAGAAAAAATTATTACTGAAGAGATTGATTATTATCACTCGAATGTAATAGCGAGAGCATCAAAAACGATGTCAGAGTGTAAAAATATTAGAATGAGTTTACCAAAAACTGGAACCGATAATTAATGGCTGAACTATTTATATTTTTTGAACAGATTTATAGAATTTTGTTTCTATTGATCCCAGTTTTAGTATCTGTTGCAATGATTGTTTGGTTAGATAGAAGAGTATGGGCATTTGTTCAAAAAAGAAGAGGTCCTAACGTTGTTGGTCCATTTGGATTATTTCAAACATTAGCTGACGCGTTAAAATACATTTTTAAAGAAATAATCATTCCAGCAAGCTCAAATAAAGTTATATTTATTTTAGCCCCAATAGTTACAATGACTTTAGCTTTAATTGCTTGGGCGGTAATTCCTTTTAGTGAAACATTTGTACTAGCAGATATCAATGTCGGTATTTTATATCTTTTTGCAGTTTCATCTTTAGGTGTTTATGGAATAATTATGGGTGGATGGGCATCTAATTCAAAGTATCCTTTTCTAGGAGCAATTAGATCAGCTGCCCAAATGGTTTCTTATGAAGTATCAATAGGTGTAATAATTATAAATGTATTACTTTGTGTAGGTTCATTAAATCTAAGTGACATCGTTTTAGCTCAAAAAGATTTGTGGTTTGTAATACCTCTATTCCCAATGTTTATAATATTTTTTATTTCAGCCTTAGCAGAAACGAACAGACCACCTTTTGATTTGCCCGAAGCTGAAGCAGAGTTAGTTGCAGGTTACCAGACAGAATACTCTGGAATGATGTATGCAATGTTTTGGTTAGGGGAGTATGCTAACATTTTACTTATGTGTGCAATGGGATCCATTTTATTTCTTGGTGGCTGGTTATCTCCTATAGATTTATTTCCATTTAACATTATTCCAGCTCCAATATGGTTAATCTTAAAAATACTCTTTTTATTTATCTTATTTGCTCTGATAAAAGCAATAGTACCTAGATACAGGTATGATCAATTAATGAAACTTGGATGGAAAATTTTTCTACCATTTTCATTAATTTATGTAGTATTAACTGCAAGTTTTTTAATGTATTTTGATTTATTACCGGGGAATTAAAATGAGCTTAATAAGATTTTTCAAAACAATTTTTATGATTGATTTTTTAACAGGATTAATCATGGCAATAAAAGAAATATTTAAACCAAAAAAAACAATTAATTATCCATTTGAAAAAGGTTCAATTAGTCCGAGAGCAAGGGGAGAACATGCGCTAAGAAGATATCCAAATGGTGAGGAGAGATGTATTGCTTGTAAACTATGTGAAGCTGTTTGTCCTGCTCAGGCTATAACAATAGAGTCTAGCGAGAGAGAAGATGGAAGTAGAAAAACTACTCGTTATGATATTGATATGTTAAAATGTATTTATTGTGGTTTGTGCGAACAATCTTGTCCAGTGGACGCGATTGTGCAAGGTCCAAATTTTGAATTTGCTACAGAAACAAGAGAAGAACTTTACTATAACAAAGAAAAGTTATTAGAGAATGGAGATAGATGGGAGAATATTTTAGCAGCAAATATTAATGCTGATAGCTCTCACAGATAATCAATGATTGCTCACGCAATAGTCTTTTATATATTTTCACTGATTGCAATTGTCTCTGCAATTATGGTAACTGTTTCGAAAAACACAGTTAACTCAGTTTTTTTTTTAATATTGGACTTTATTAGTATTTCTTGCCTATTCATCATGATTGGTGCCGAATTTTTAGGAATGATAATGCTTATTGTATACGTTGGAGCAGTGGCAGTATTATTTTTATTTGTGGTTATGATGTTAAATGTTGCTCAACAAAAAAATGAATGGTTTAATTCTAGTGGAAGAAGTTCCCATATTCCAGTTGGTCTATTAGTAAGTATAATTATATTTTTTGAATTAATTATTGTTATAGGTGGATGGAAATATAAACCAGATTTGTTAGATTCAATCGCGATTGAAATAAATACTGACTTAACAAATACTCAATCTTTAGGAAGCGTTATATATACTGATTATATTCATTTGTTTCAATTATCTGGAATGGTTTTATTAGTAGCCATGATCGGAGCAATTGTATTGACCTTCAGACAAAGATCTGGAGTAAAAAG
>CACBMY010000046.1 GCA_902540545.1 uncultured Pelagibacteraceae bacterium | reverse complement strand
TTTTTTTCTAAAATATAAATATATTAAAAAAATGGAAACAGCTAATGAAAACCATGTAAGAGCATACTTTAAGTGGTTGTTTGAAATATTGGCTCCAATTTGTTTTGACTGAGGGTAAATTCCTTCCTGCTTGCTAATATTGTTGATAATGAATGGAGAAAATTCTTTACCTGTATAGGTCAATAAATCTTCATCTTTAAGCGTGAACCAGTAATTCTTATTTACGTCATTATCTGGCTTGAAATAATTAAATTTGCTTTTTAATTTTAAAACTCCCTCAAATTTACTTTCATTTGAAACATACTTTTTAGATTTAAAATCTCTTGGAACCCACCCTCGATTTATTAAATAACTTTTATTGTTAATGCTAACAGGATTTACAATATCAAAACCTGGCTCTCCTTTTTCATTTAAGGAATATAAATAAATTATTTTTGAATTATCTAACATTCCTTCAAATTTTACTTTTTTAAAGTTAATTGGGTTACTTCCATTAAATTCTACTGGATCACTTTTCAAAGATTGGTCAATTGAACTTATTAAATCAAGCTTCCAATTTAGTCTAACTATTTGCCAAGTACCTAATGACAAAAAAACTAAAATAAAAAAGTATACAAAGATTGAAAAAGATAGCTTATTTTTCAAGAACTATTAACTTCCCCAAATATAAATAGCAGCAAATAAAAACAACCAGACGACATCAACAAAGTGCCAGTACCAAGCAGCGGCTTCGAAACCAAAGTGATGTTCTTTAGTAAAATGTCCTAATTTACCTCTCCATAAGCAAACCGCTAAGAAAATAGTTCCTACTAAAACATGGAAACCATGAAATCCTGTGGCCATATAGAATGTTGCTCCATAAATATGACCTGAAAAACTAAATGTAGCGTGTTGGTATTCGTATATTTGCAATAGTGTAAAGAATGCTCCTAAAATTACTGTACAGATTAGACCATTTATAAATCCTTTTCTGTCATCCTCTAATAAAGAATGGTGTGCCCAAGTTACTGTTGTACCAGATAAAAGTAGGACAAGAGTATTTATAAGTGGGATGTCCCATGGATCAAAAGTTTCAATATCTTTTGGCGGCCATACATTTCCCATGAATTCATTTGGAAACAAACTTGCATCAAAGTAAGCCCAAAACCATGCAACAAAAAACATTACTTCAGACGCTATAAATAATGTCATTCCATATCTGTGATGAATTTGAACTACAGGTGTATGATGACCTTTATGTTCAGCCTCAATCACAACATCTCTGAACCACATAAATGCACAATAAATTATAAGTAAGAAACCTAAAACCATCGCCCACATAACTTTACTATGAAAATAATAAACAGATCCAACAGCCGTAACTAGTGTTGCTATAGATGTAGCTAATGGCCAAGGGCTAGGATCAACTAAATGGTAATCATGTTTTTGACCTGATGCAGACATTTATTTTAACTCTCTTTTTTCTCGTTTTTATAATATTCAGATGAGAAAAAAGTATATGACATAGTAACATCTTCAACTCTAGATGTTTTTGGATCATTTACTAATTCTGGATCTAAATAGAATACCAGAGTGTAACTTGCCTTTTCCCCTGGATCTAAAGTTTGTTTTTCAAAGCAAAAACAGCCTAATTTATTAAAATATGCTCCAAAAGATGATGGCGAAACATTATAAGTAGCTACAGCAGATGAAATTTCATCTCCGGTATTTTCCACTTCAAATTTAATTCTGTATACCTTGCCTGGCTGAACATCCATTGTTTTTTGATCAACATCAAAATTCCAATCAAGAGCACTGTTAACGTTGGTATCTAACCTTACATTTATTTTTTTATCTAAAACTATATTAGGAGCCTCTTTCGATATTTGTGTTGTTCCGCCAAAGCCTGTTACTCTACAAAATAAATCATACAAAGGAACTGCTGCAAAAGATAATCCCAACATAAAGACAAAAATTCCTGCTAGAATTAATGGAGTTAAAGTATTTTTTTTAATCATAGAGGTCTTTCAAATACTCCAATATTAAATAGTGTGAAAATGAACAAGAAAACTATAAATGCAACCAAACCAACTGCTGTCCATAAATTTTTCTTTTTTAATTTTTGATCTTTGACTATCATAAAACTTTATCCACTAAGAAAAAAACAAATATTAAAAATAAGTAAATAATTGAATAGCTGAAAATATGTCTAGCTTTCTTTATGTTAAATTTTCCGACTTTATAATTATAAAGCTGGTAACAAATTAAATTATAATAAAATGTAAGTAGCAAGCTAAGTGTTAAGAATACTTCGCCTACAAATCCAATATAATATGGAAAAATAATTGCAGGTATCATTAGTAAAGAATAAATTAGAATATTCTTTTTAGTATCCTGAATTCCATTAGTTACTGGAAGCATTGGAATACCTGCTTTTTTATAATCTTCAGCTTTGTATAAGCTTAATGCCCAAAAGTGTGAGGGTGTCCAAAAGAAAATTATTAAGAAAAAAGCAATAGAC
>CACBMY010000045.1 GCA_902540545.1 uncultured Pelagibacteraceae bacterium | reverse complement strand
TCTGATTTATTCTTTAATTATAATATTAAAAAACTTAACTGGTTTAATATTGGTGGTAAATCAAAAGTCTTTTTTAAACCTAAAAAACTCACTGAATTAAAGGAATTTTTATTACTCTACGCTAATAGAGGAAAATTATTTGTGCTTGGAAGTGGTTCAAATATTTTATTTAAAGATGATGTATATGATGGTGTAGTTATTAAATTAAGTAAAAACTTTTCATCTTTGTCAAAGTTAAGTAACGAGACAATAATTGCAGGTTCATCTTGTTCGCAAAAAAAAGTCTCAGAATTTGCAATGGAAAATAATATCGGCGGATTTGAATTTATGAATTGCATTCCAGGATCTATTGGTGGTGGTATAAAAATGAATTCAGGATGTTTTGGAAATGAATTTAAAGATTTACTTATGTCTATCCAATGTATTGACAACTTTGGAAATATAAAAGTTATACCAGCTGATAAAATTAAATTTAATTATAGAAATACTGATTTAGATAATAATTTAATATTCTTGAGCGCAACATTTAAGGGTCAATTATCCGAGAAATTTAAAATTAAATCATTAATAGATGAATTAAAAAAGAAAAAAAATAGTTCTCAACCTTCAAAAATAAAAACGGGTGGCAGTACATTTAAGAACCCAATTGAACAAACAGAAAAAAAAGTTTGGGAATTAATTAAATTATCAGTTCCAAAAAATATTAGCTTCGGCGATGCAACTATTTCTGAAAGACATTCAAATTTTTTTGTAAATAAAAAAAATGCAACTTTCGATCAAATGAAATCTTTAATTGAATACGTAAAAAAAAGAGTGAAAGATGAAACGGGCATAAATATTTCTTTAGAAATTAAAATAGTAGAATGATGAAAAAAATATTAATTTTGGCAGGAGGTTATTCAAAAGAGAGAGAAGTGAGTAAGAAGACCGCTAAATCCGTCTATCTTGAGTTAATTAAAAACAGTAAATACAAAATTAAAACATTAGATCCAAATGGAGATTTTATAAAAAATCTTAGAAAATTTAAACCTGATTTAGTATTAAATTTATTACACGGTAGATATGGTGAAGATGGGTATATACAAGCCATTTTAGAGTCTGAGAAGATTAAATATACACACTCTGGTGTTTTATCTTCATCTTTGGCAATTGACAAAGATGTTTCAAAATTTCTTTTTATTAAGAATAAAATTTTAACACCTAAATACATTAAATATTCTTTTAAAAAAAAAATGAATAAATCTAAATTAATCAAATATTGTAGTAAAAAATTAGGTTTTCCAATAGTGATAAAACCATTAAACGAAGGATCAAGTGTGAATGTGCATATATGTAATCATAGAAATATCTATAAAAATATCCACAAACTTAGAGACTATGGAGAAATATTAATTGAGAAATATATTCCAGGCAGAGAAATTCAAGTTGCAATATTAAGAGAAAAAATTCTTGGCGCTATAGAATTAAAACCAAAAAGAAAATTTTATGATTATCAGGCTAAATATAATCCCAAAGCACAAACAGAACACATAATTCCGGTAAATATTTCCAAAAAACAATACAGAGAAGTTACGAATATTGCCTTAAATGCACATAAATTATTAAAATGCAGAGGTGTTTCAAGATCAGATTTTAGATTATATAATAATAAATTTTACTTGCTTGAAACAAATACTCAACCAGGTATGACATCATTGTCTTTAGTACCTGAAATTGCAAAATTTAATAACATTACTTTCAAAAATTTGATAGATAAAATTTTGAAAGATGCATCAATTAATAAATAAAAATAAAATTTATTTTTATATTTTTTCACTAATTATTCTGTCTTCGATTTTAAATACTAAATTAACAGAATTTTTAACCCAACAATTTTTAATTAAAGAAATAAATATAATCAATGATAATTCAGAGATTAAAAGAAATATAATTAATAATACTGAGAGTTTAAAAAATAGAAATATATTTAAAGTTAAAAAAGACGATGTAGAAATTCAATTAGGTGACTTAAATTATCTAGAACAAATTAATGTAAAAAAAAATTATCCCTTCGCACTTACAATTGAAGCATCTAAAACAAAATTATTAGGAATAACTTATATAGACCAAAAAAAATATTATGTGGGTAATAATGGTGAATTTATATCTACTGAAAAAATTTCAAATAATAAAAATTTACCTATAATTTTTGGTGAATTTGAGATTTCTCATTATTTTAACTTAATCAAAAATCTTAAAAAACAAAATATTGATCATAGTTTAATATCTAAATATTATTTTCACAAAAATAAAAGATGGGATTTGTATTTTGATAATAATGTTTTAATAAAACTACCAAATAAAAATTTAAGTGATGCAATAAATCTTTACAAAATTTTTAAAACAAATAACGAAATTAAACCAAATATGATCATAGATCTTAGAATACAAAATAGAGTTATAATAAATTATGGTTAAACAAAATTTTTATTGTGTTATTGATTCTGGTTTTTCAAAATTAAGATTTTCTGTTTTTTCACCAGATTTAGAAAATATTTTTTCAGAGACAATTTCAACAAAATTTCAATTGGATGACCCAAATTATTTTCTGGAAATAAAAAAATTGATAAAAAACGCAGAAAAAAAAATTTCAGCTTATATTAATGATATAATATTGACATTCGATACTTCCGAAACTTTTATTATTGACATATCCTTAAGT
>CACBMY010000044.1 GCA_902540545.1 uncultured Pelagibacteraceae bacterium | reverse complement strand
CTGCACCTGCATAATTTGGGGTAAAATTTTCTTTGTAAGGGAGTAGAATTGAGATTTTCATTTATAAGTAATTAGATTTTATTTTATTTCTAAGTTTATAGTTTTTTTTAAGTTTGTATTCCTCACTCATGGCCTTAGATTTTGAATCATAACTCATACTATAGGCTAATATCCATTTTCTACCTCTAGTAAATTTTGCTCCTTTCGAAGTATTATGTTTAGTCAATCTCTTCTTCAAATTATTAGTATAACCAACGTAGCTAAGGTGTTTTTGCTTATTTTTAGATATGATTAAATAAACAAAATATTTCATTATGGCGGTCCCTAGGGGAATCGAACCCCTCTTTCATGGATGAAAACCATGTGTCCTAACCGATAGACGAAGGGACCAGAGATGGAGTTTCTATTGCAATTATTAAAAATAATCAAGCTATAGGTTCCTCACTTTTTATAATTTCTATTGTAGATTCTTTGTGTGTGACAAGAGTTTCTGTAATAAATTTTTTATTTTCTTTTTTTACAGCTCCAACTATTTCAGTGCTGGTAATTCCTGTCGCACAAAAAATACTATCCCCTTTAACTATTTCATTTAATTCATATTTCTTATTTAGATCAGATATTCCCATTTTTTTAGCCCTAGTTTTGTCTTTATCGGTTGCAAATATAAATCTACCCTGAAATTTACATCCATAAGCATCCAAAGCTGCTGCAGAAATAACTCCCTCAG
The DNA here is from genome assembly GCA_902540545.1 of uncultured Pelagibacteraceae bacterium. Taxonomy (GTDB): domain Bacteria; phylum Pseudomonadota; class Alphaproteobacteria; order Pelagibacterales; family Pelagibacteraceae; genus Pelagibacter. Next base: position 2,079 of record CACBMY010000044.1, on the reverse strand, counting down.
GACCTCCTCCAATACCTAAAAATAGGTCAATATTATACTTGTTATCAGTAACTAAGAGAGCCCCGCAAATATCACCATCTGAAATTAATTTTAAATTTACTTTTAACGATTTTAATTCTTCAATAATCTCTTTATGTCTTGGCCTATCAAGAATGCACACTGTTAGTTCTTTGATATTTTTATTTTTGGCTTCTGCTATATTAGAAATATTTTTTTTTAGAGGATAATCTAAATCAGTAGCATCAAATGGAACATCTTTACCAACAGCAATTTTATTCATATACGTTTCTGGAGCATTAAATAAATTTCCTTTTTCTGAAATTGCTAAAACCGATATGGCACCTGGAATATTTTTTGCAGCAAAATTTGTTCCTTCAAGAGGATCAACAGCTATATCAATACTCGGTCCATTACCGTTTCCTAGTCTTTCTCCTATATATAACATTGGTGCTTCATCAAGTTCACCCTCACCTATCACTACTTTTCCGTTTATTTCTAGATTATTTAAATCATTTCTCATTGAGTCTGTTGCCGCCTTGTCAGCTATTTTTTTATTTCCTTTGCCTAGAAATTGATAACAATTAATTGCAGCTCTGGAGGTAACTTTTACAAGTTTATTAATCAGATCTTTATCTAAAGACATTAAATATTTTCAACAGTCGATTCTTCTGAATTATATTTCAATCTTGCTTCAAATTCACTTAATCTTTTCCAAACTGAAATCAATTCTACTATTGTAGACCAGCTTCTAACTAAATACTGTAATGAATTTTCAACTCTTCCAAATGCTCTAGTTATTTGTTGAACGAAACCTAATGTAATTGCACCTGATACTATAGTTGGTGCAAGTGCTAAATATGGAACTATAACCATACCTTGGAAATAACTCCATTTTACAGCATTAAAATATAAGTAGTGAAAATATGATTTATAGTGAATACCTCTTACTCTATCATACAATTGACCTATAGTTGGTGGAGCTGCCCTTATAGGATCATCTTCTCCATGAACTAATTCTTTTCTATAACCAGCTTCTTCTTTTTGAATATCATATTCAATACCAGGCAATTTTATACCCACAGCTGCTAGTAAAACTGTTCCACCAAGCGCAGATATTATTGCAACCCAAACTAAAGCATGATCAACCTCACCAATCCATGGAAGTACATCGACTTGTTTAGATAGTCCCCATAAAATTGGCAGGAAAGCTACTAGAGTCATTATGCTATCTAAAAGCCCAACACCGAGTCCTTCCATTATTCTTGCAAATTTTAAAGTGTCTTCTTGAACTCTCTGCGAAGCTCCTTCTGTTAAACGAGCTTTTAGCCATTGAGAGTGATAATATTCAGCCATTGAAGTCCTCCACCTAAAAACCCAATGAGATACAAAAAATCCTGTTATAATTGCAATTATAATCCAAAGACCTGCAACTTTTGCAAATGTAAACAAATATCCAATAAATTCAGTTTCTGTGACTGAACCAGGTTCTGTTAAAGCTTTTTGAAGAGTATCGTAAAATTCACCAAACCATTCGTTAATTTTTACATCTAATTGAACTTGATACCAAGTTGAAACTAAAATGAAGATTGATCCAAATATACTCCAACCGTACCATCTTCTTTCTGTAAAAAATTTAAACATTATTTTGTAAAATTATCAGCGTAAGACTTTAAAGTAATTTTTCTTTTGTTAGGTTCAATTATTTCAAAATCAATATTATTTTTTTTTGCGTACTCAATTGCTAATTCTTTTGTGGAAAATTCTAATTTTAATTCACCATAAGTATCTGTGGAACTCTCCCACCCCATCAAAGGATTGGTGCCAGGATCATCAGTAATATATTCAATAATCCATTTATCGAATTTCTTTAATCCTGACTGCATAGCAGTTTTTGAGGGCTTATAAATTTTTGCTTTTTTCATAAAATGGTCGGGGTGGTAGGATTTGAACCTACGGCCCCTTGGTCCCAAACCAAGTGCGCTACCAGGCTGCGCTACACCCCGAATGCAGTACTAATACAGTAGATAAAAAAAATTTCAAAGTATATTAATCACTATTTAAAAGGAAATTTTACAAAAT
>CACBMY010000043.1 GCA_902540545.1 uncultured Pelagibacteraceae bacterium | reverse complement strand
TTTGAAACCCCTCTATCTCTGATTCCACAAGGAACTATCTTTTTATATACATTAAGATCATTAGTAATATTTAATGCAAAACCGTGATAAGCAATCCACTTCTTTACTTTTATGCCTATTGCTGCAATTTTATCTATCTTACCAGATTTGTGCTCGAACCAAATTCCAATATTTTTTCTATCAGCAAAACACTTTATATCGTAATTTTTTAGAGTATTTATAATTGTCTTTTCAATTGCAGTTATAATTTTTTTTATATTCTTGCCTCTTTTGTTTAAGTCAATCACAAAATAAAAAACCAATTGACCAGGACCATGATATGTTATTTTTCCTCCTCTATTCGTTTTAATAAAGTTTATAGATTTGTCTAAAATCTCATTATCATTAAAACTTGTTCCACCTGTATAAATCTCTTCATGTTCAAGTATCCAAATAAGTTCTTTATTTTTATTTTCTTTGATTTGCTCCAATCTATCTTCAAGTATATCTATAGCAGATTTATATTTTATTGGTTTTACTGACTTTTTGATCTCTATTGTCATTATAAATTTGTATTATTTTTATTTTGTATTAATAGTGCCAACTAAATTATAGGTAAATTTTATGACTATAGTGAAAAAAATAAAAGATAAAAAAGTTAACTTTGAATTTAACAAAGAATTCATCAAAGTTGTCACAGATAAAATTGCTTCAAATGATGCTGGATTTATTACAAATTCGTTCAATGCTATGCATCCAGCAGATGCTGCTGATATAATTGAACATTTAAGTCAAAATGATAGAGAAAATTTAATAAAATTAAACAGTTTCAAAGTTGATCCTGAAGTTTTTGTTGAATTAAATGAATCAATTCAGTCTGAGATGATTGCTTATTTATCATCTGATTCGATAGTGAATATACTAAAAAATTTAGAGTCAGATGATGCAATTAAGATTTTAGAAAATGTTGATGAAAAAGAAAAAAATACAATCCTTAGCTCATTACCTCCAAAAGACCGATTTGCATTACTTGAAAGCTTAAGTTATCCAGAAGACTCAGCTGCTAGATTAATGCAACGTGAATTTACAGCAATACCAAGTAATTGGTCTGTAGGACAAACAATAGACTATCTAAGAGAAAATAAAGAACTTCCTGAAGAATTTCTAGAAATATTTATAGTTGATCAAGAATTCAAACCCATTGGAACAGTTCCTTCATCAAGAGTATTAAGAACTCCAAGAGATACAAAAATGATGTCTATAATGGCTGAGTCTCAAACTTTAATACCAGTTGATATGGATAGAGAGGAAGTCGGTAATTTATTTGAAAATTATAATTTGAGTTCAGCAGCTGTAGTAGATAAGTCTAATAAACTGGTTGGAATGATAGCTTATGACGATGTTCTAACAGTATTAAAAGAGGAAGCTGAAGAGGATGTACTAAGATTAGCTGGGGTAGGTGACGAAGAAATAACTGATGGAGTAATAACAAAAACAAAGAGAAGATTTAATTGGCTGTTATTAAACTTGTTTACTGCTTTTCTAGCAACTTATTGCATTAGTCTATTTGGCGCTACTATAGAGCAAATGGTAGTATTGGCTTTTTTAATGCCAATCGTTGCATCAATGGGTGGTAACGCTGGCATGCAAACATTGGCTGTCACAGTAAGGTCTTTAGCGACACAGGATTTAACAAAAAATAATTTTACAAATAATATTATTAAAGAATTTAATATTGGAGTTTTAAATGGAGTTATTTTTGCAATTATAAGTTCTTTGATAGTTCAACTATGGTTTAATGATATTCAGCTCTCCCTAATAATTTCAATTTCAATGGTTTTAACTATGATAGTTGCTGGTCTTTTTGGTATTTTAGTGCCTGTGACCTTAAATAAAATGAAAATTGATCCGGCAATTTCCTCTAGTGTATTTGTTACAACAATAACAGATGTAATTGGATTTGTTTCTTTCTTAGGTGTAGGAGCTTATTTTTTATAGTCAAAAATTATCAATCAATCTTACTCCATTAATATGGTAGGCAATAAATAATCTAAATTTAGATTTAAAATTATCTAATTTCATTTTTTTCTCATCTCTAAATTCAAGATAATCAATTTTAATTTTAAATTTATTTTCAAGCTCATATTTGAATTTTGACAAATCCACAAATTTATTAGTTTGTGATAATCTTTTAAGCTTATCTAATTTGATGGCTATTTTTGATGCTTTTATTATGGATGATTTATTTAACAATTTGTTTCTTGTGGATAAAGCAATTTTATTATTTTCTCGAATTGTAGGACAACCAACAATATTTATTTTGTATTTTTTACCTAATATTCTTTTAATCAACATGTATTGTTGAAAATCTTTTTCACCCATATAAACATGCTTAGATTTAACAATAGATAGCAATCTATTCATCACATTTAATACACCCTCAAAATGACCTTTTCTATACTTAGCACATAAAATTTTATCAGATTTATTAAGTTTAAAATTTTTCATTTTATTTTTATATATTTCATTGACCTCTGGTAAAAACAAATAATTAACTTTGAGTTTTTTTAATATCGAAATATCTTTTCTTATATTCCTAGGATAATTCTTAAAATCTTTTTTTTGATTGAATTGAGTTGGATTGACAAAAATACTAACTATTGTTTCTTTGTTATTTTTTTGTGAAATTTTTATTAAAGATACGTGGCCTTTATGAATTCCACCCATTGTAGGTACAAATCCAACATTTTTGTAATTTTTTACTGCCTTATTTAGTTCAAAAATATTTTTTAAAATTTTCATTTTTAATAAATATGATTATAAGTAAAACATCTTAATGATTAAACAAGCTATAATTCCTCTTGCTGGTTTGGGTACACGTTTGCTACCTTTGACAAGT
>CACBMY010000042.1 GCA_902540545.1 uncultured Pelagibacteraceae bacterium | reverse complement strand
ATTAAAATATAACGAAAAACTTGGTCAAATTAAAAAATTACAAATTTCAATTCTACAAGCTAACTTCATACAATTTATCATAAAAATTAATAACTATAAATCGTATTTAGAAATTGGGACTTTTACAGGTTACAGCATTTTATCTGCTGCAATTGCTTCACCTAAGAATTGCAAATTAATTGGCATAGATAAAAATTTAAAAACTAACAATGAGGCAATTAAGTTTTTTAAAGAAGCAAAACAAGATAAAAAAATAAATCTTATTTGTAACAATGGAAAAATTGCTCTTGAAAATTTGATTAAGAAAAAGGAAAAATATGATGTGATATTAATTGATGCAGATAAAGAAAATTATATAAATTATTTTAAACAGTCTCTTAAGTTAAAAAGTAAAAAGGGTATAATTTTAATTGATAATACACTTTGGAAAGGAGATGTTGCAAATCCAAAGATAAAAGACAAATTAACTATAAAATTAAGAGAATTTAATAAATACATAAAAAAATCATCTATTAATAAGTATATTTTACCAATTGGTGATGGTTTTACAGTTTGTTGGTAATTATGTTTGAAATCGTATCTTTTTATAAAATATCAAAACTTAATAAATTAAAAATTATTAAAAAAAATATTTTAAAAGAAACTAATAAACTTGATATTAAAGGTCTTATAATATTATCTCCTGAAGGAATTAATGGCACAATATCAGGTGGTCAAAAAAAAATTAAACTTATAATTTCAAAAATAAAAAATATCTTGTCAATTGATAAGTTTGATATTCAAAATAAAATTAATTCAAAAATATTACCATACTCAAAAAATAAAGTTAAAATAAAAAATGAAGTGGTTCCAATTAATGAAAAAATTAATTTTAAAAATTTTTTTAATAAAAAGTATTTATCACCTAAAAAATGGGACGAATTTATATCTAAAAAAAATATTAAACTGATCGATGCCAGAAAACCTTTTGAATATAAGATTGGTACATTTAAAAATGCGCTTAATCCAGAAACTAAAAATTTTAGAGACTTTAAAAATTATTTATCAAAATTTAATAAAGATCAATCAATAGGGATGTTTTGCACTGGTGGTATCAGGTGTGAAAAAGCATCTAATTATCTTAATAATAAAGGTTTTAAAAATGTTTATATGCTTAAGGGTGGCATCTTAAATTATTTTAAAAAAACTAATCCAAAAAAAAATAAATGGAATGGTGAATGTTTTGTTTTTGATAAAAGAGTAACTATTAAAAAAAACCTAGAAATTGGAAATTATACTGTTTGTGGTGGTTGTAGAATGCCATTGCATAAAAAACTAACCAAATCAAAAAAGTATAAAATAGGCTTATCATGTCCAAATTGCTTTGATAAATTGACAAATGATCAAATTAAACGTTTCACAATGAGGCACAATCAAATGATAAATTCAAAAAAATAATATCATGAATATATTAAGTGATGACATCAAAGAATTAATTAAAAAATTAGCAATACCTGCTTCGGTAGGTACACTCTTTCAAACGTTATATAATATTGCAGATACATATTTTGCAGGAAAAATATCACCTGAAGCTTTGTCAGCTTTAACAAAATCTTTCCCAATTTATTTTATTATTATTGCCTCATCTATTGGTATCACAGTTGCAGGTACATCATTGATAGGTAATAGCATTGGAGAAAAAAATAATAAAAATGCTTCAATTTATTTCTGCCAATTAATTTTCTTTTCTTTTCTGATAATTCTGTTGATTACTTTTATTGGTTTAAATTATGCATCAGACCTTTTTTCAATTATGGGTTCAACTAACGAGGTAATAAATCTTGGCTTACAATATACAGATATCATTTTCCTTGGCTCGTTTATTTTTATTTTAGTTGTTGCATTAAATTCATTACTTCATGCAGAAGGCGATACGAAAACTTATAGAAATGCTTTAATATTATCTTTTTTTTTAAACATATTGTTAAATCCAATTTTAATATTTGGATTTTATTTCATACCAGCTTTGGGTATGAAGGGTATTGCAATAGCAACTCTAATTGCTCAAACGGTCGCTTTTTTAATCATATTTAAAAAAGTTTTAAAAAGTAATTTATTTAAAAACATACTTATTTCTTATTTTACTCCTAAATTTTTTTTTTTAAAAAATATTTTTTTTCAATCTATGCCAATAATAATTTCAATTTGCGGTTATTCTATTGCTTCTGCTATTGTATTCAAATATGCAGGTTTATCAGGAGAATATGCAGCAGCTGGTTATGGGGCTGGTACCAAAATAGAACAAGTGGTTTTATTACCAATCTTGGGAATAAATACAGCAATTATCACAATTATTGCTCAAAATTTTGGTGCACAAAATATTTTAAGAATTAAAGAAACGTACTTCCAAGCTATAAAATATGCTTTCATTATAATGATTATTTCTTCTTTTATTATTTATTTTGGTGCTGAAATGATAACAAAATTATTTTCAAAAGATTTAGAGGTCGTTGAATTTGGAAAATTATATTTAGAGATTTCAGCATTTGTACTGCCAGCTTATCCAATATTTTTTTTATCAAATGGTTTTTTTATGGCTTTAAAAAAAGCTGAAAACGCATTAATTGCTAATATATGCCGAAATGGAATTTTTCCATTTGTCGTATTTTATACTGCAATTTATTTTAATTCTGACTTTTCTGAATTTTTTTGGTTATGGGTAATATTCAATTGGATTTTTTCTCTGATGTATCTTGGTTATACTTATTTTTATTTGAATTATAAATTAGACAAAATTAGAGCTATCAACTAACCATTCATAAAGGTGTTCTGAAAACGATCTTCTTACAAATAAATTAACATTATTCTTTGACTTAAGGTGAAGAATTACATCAATATGATTTACTATTGTTTGTGTTGATGAGCCAACATTATTTTTAAATTTTTCGAAATTAAAAGGTGATCCAGATGATAATAATTCAA
>CACBMY010000041.1 GCA_902540545.1 uncultured Pelagibacteraceae bacterium | reverse complement strand
AAAAGGATATTACTACCCACCGAAAAAAAACACAAAAAGCGATCAAACTTTTTATATAATTAGTGGTAAGTTAAAACTAATAATTTTCAACAAGAAAGGGAAAATTAAAAAAAAAATTGTTCTCAGCCCAAATGAAAATTTATATGCACGTATAAAAAAAGGGGTGTATTTTTGCGATATAGCTTTGACTGATAAAACTTTACATTTAGAAACTAAAAATTGTATATATAACAGCAATACTAATAAACTAGCAAATTTCAAATTTGATGAAAAAAATTTTTAGAACAATTATTAAAAAAAAAGAGAGATACGGAATAGCTTTTAATAGTTACGCTCAACTTTTTGTTTCTAATCCATATGAAAGCTCAATATTAGAAAAAAAGAAAATAAAATTAAAAAAATTGAAAATTTTATCACCATGCAAACCTTCAAAAATAATTTGTGCTGCAGATAATTATTACAGCAAATACTCAAAAAATAAAAAATACAAAGAACCATATCTTTTTTTAAAATCTCCAAATGCATTATCACTTGAAAATGATAAGATTAGAATTCCAAATAAAAAATGGCTTATTTGGGGGGAGCCTGAGCTAGGTATCATAATAAAAAAAAAAATTACCTATAAAACTAAAATAAAAAATTTAGATAAATTTATATTAGGCTATCTGGTCTGCAATGATGTTACATCAAAAAATATAAACGGAAGAGATCATCATTTAGCTAGATCAAAATCGGCAGATGGCTTTTGTCCAGTCAGTAAATTCATTTACAGCAAAGATTTTTTTAAAAAAAATGACAATATAATTGGATATGTTAATAACAAGCCAATTAGAATTGGTAAATTAAATGATAGAATTTTTTCAGATAAAGAAATAATAAAATTTCTCTCTAAGTGGTTTGAGTTGTTACCTGGCGATATTGTTTTAACAGGAGCCCCCGTTTTTAAAAAAAAAGATATTTATCTAAAAAATAATGATGTTTACAAATGTAAGATAGGCAATTCAATTCAGATAAAAAATAGTTTTCATACATAGAATGAAAGTTATCATAGGAATTCCAGCACGACTAGGTTCAACAAGATTTCCAAATAAACCACTATGCAAAATCTTAAATTTTTCAATGATTCAACATTGTTTTCTCAGATCTAAATTATCAAAAATTGCAAGTGATGTAATTGTTTGTGGTTGCGATAAGGAAGTAAAAGACGAAATAAATAAAGTAAATGGAAAATTTATTATGACCGATAAAAATGTCCCGAGACCAGCATTAAGAGTAGCTGAAGGATTTAAAGAGCTTGATTTAGAAGATGAAGATATAGTGGTGGTTGTTCAAGGTGATGAACCATTAGTACATCCTGACATGATAGATTTAGCAATTAAACCTTTATTGGATGAAAAGGAAAATATTTATGTATCAAATTTGTGTTCTAAAATAGAAATTGATGACTGGAAAGATCCATCAGAGATAAAAGTTGTTACAGATTTAAATAAAAACGCAATTTATATGTCGCGCTCCCCAATTCCATCAATAGACCATCAAGAAGAAAAAGCTCCTTGGTATAAACAAGTTTGTATAATGCCTTTTAAATGGCACTTCATGAAAAAATTTTTATATGATATGCCGTCTACACCTTTAGAGAAGCAAGAATCAATCGAAATGTTGAGAATAATTGAAAATGGTTATAAAGTAAGAATGGTAGAGAATTTATTTACTAACAAATCAGTTGATAATGAAAATGATAGAAAAAGAGCTGAAGAGCTAATGTTAGTTGATGAAATTTATATGCTTTATAAAAACAAAAAATTTTAAATTATGCAAAATCTTTTAAAAAAAAAATTGAGTAAAAATAATTTCGTCTATGGTACATGGAATAGTATTCCTAGTCCCGTTGTATCTGACATTCTTTCAAATACTGATCTCGACTTTGTAGTAATAGATTTAGAGCATGGATTATTTTCGTTTAAAGATGTTGAAAATGCTGTACGTGCTACCGAAGGTAAGAAAATATCTGCTATAGTTAGAACACAAAATTCAGATGGTCAGCATATACTGAAATGTTTAGAAACAGGAGTAAATTCAATTTTGGTTCCACATGTTTCCACAGAAGCAATAGCAAAGCAAATTGTTGAAAATTGTTACTACAGACCAGCAGGCAAAAGAGGCTTATCGCCTTATACGCGAGTACATTTCTATGATGATCTTAATCTAAAAAAAACTTTAGCAATAGCTAATAAAAATATTATGGTGGGTGTGCTTATTGAAGGCAAACAAGGAATAAATAATTTTGAAAAAATTTGTAAAGTCAAAGGTATCGATCTCCTTTACATAGGTTTGTTCGATTTAGCTCAATCTTTAAAAATTAAGGATGGATCAATTCATCACCCAGATTTAATTAAAGTCATAAAAAAATTTTCCTCGATAGCTAAAAAAAATAACAAAGTTTTAGGCTGCATGTCTAATACTCTACAACAAATTAAACTTTTAAAAAAAAACAATGTTAAATTTATAGCATACTTGAATGATGCAGGTGCATTAAAAAAATATTTTGATAACGACATAAAAAAAATTAAAGTTTAGCTACCTACTTTTTTTAATGTAGATATGTAAAATGGTTTGAACAAATTTTTTAAAAAAATTTTTTTTCTTTTAACTAACATTAAATCTTTTATCTTAAGCTTAAATTTGGTTTTATTAATATTGCTTAAATTAATTTTTGTAATCAATCCTTTCTTTTGAAAGTCATTCATAATATTAAATTTATTTTCTACATTTAAAAAAGCTAATTTATAATTGGTATAATTAGCAAAGCTGGAAGATCTTGAAACTAATATTAAATCTATCTTTTTAATAAATTGTTCAGATATTACTTTTTTTACTACAGATTTTTTTTGAATATTTTTATCGATATTTTTTATCAAATTTTGTTTAAGTCGGTCTTTTATATAAATACAACAATCCAATTTAAGTAGTTTTTTAAGAATTATATTAATTTTTTTATAATCCATTATAAGATCAGTGAAATATAAAACATTTATTTTCTTATCATAGTTTTTTTTATATTTTTTTTGTTTTGAGGTAATTTTTGGAAAATTACAATTTTTATAATTTGAATTGTACTTTATCAATTTATTCCTGAAATATTGGTTCCAAACATAATAATAGTCAACAAGTTTATTTTTATATTTATTAGGAACCCCTATATTTATATAACCAGCAGTGTAATCTGTAATTATTTTATGTTGA
>CACBMY010000040.1 GCA_902540545.1 uncultured Pelagibacteraceae bacterium | reverse complement strand
CCTTGTTTTCTAAGATATTTTAATTTTGTTTCAAAGAAGTCATAAATATCAAGTAGCACATTTTTGTACTTAGGCTTAATTTGCATATTCTTTGGTGTTCCTTGCATATGATGAATAACAAAAGGTTTTTTTGATTTTTTTAAAAAATTTATAGTTTCTGGGTCATAGGTTAGTCCAGATACATCATTTATAAGATCTATTTTTATTTTAGAAGCTTTCTCCATTACAAAACTTTTTCTAGTATCTAATGAAATAAAACTTTTTTTATTCTTTAAAATTTTTAAAGTTGACTTAATTCTATTCCATTCTCTCTCAGGGTGAATATCATTTGCACCCGGTCTTGTAGATTCTCCACCTATATCTATTATTTTTGCGCCACTAGATAATAAACTATTCACACGTTTTTTAACTAAATTTTTTTTATTGTATTTACCGCCATCTGAAAAACTATCTGGAGTTAAATTAATTATACCCATTAAAATTGGTATATTGAGCAAGTTTAATTTTTTAAAAGTTTTCTTTTTTTTTATATTTTTTAAATCCCTATTAACTTTAATTTTTAGTTTATTATTAAGCTTACTAATATCGTTGAGATTGATAATCTTTCTTCCTTTTCTATCTATGATTTCTATTTTATCAAAAGAGATATCATTATAGCCATTAAGAGGAATGGATTTTTTTTTCTTTAATATATGTTTTTGATATTGCTCCGTAATAAAAATTACACGCTCTAGTGTAATATTTATTCATTAGTGCTTAGTGCACTATCTTTGGTTTCAAGCCCATCGAACCAAGTGCTGAACTTTGATTATCGTCTTCTACTTTTAGATCTTCTTTATTTTTTGGGTATATATTTTTATTTATTAAATCCTCAATTTCTGCACCTGTAAGAGTTTCATAAGTTAATAAAGCTTTTGCTAATTTGTGCAAATCATCAATTTTTTCTGTCAAAACTTTTCTTGCTCTCTCATAGCCCATATCAACAAATTTTCTAATTTCACTGTCTACTTTTCTAGCAGTTTCCTCTGACATATTTTGCTGTCTAGCAACAGATCTTCCCAAAAATACTTCTTCTTCGTTTTCACCATAAGCAACTGGTCCCATTTCCTTGCTTAATCCAGCTCTCATAACCATAGCCCTTGCTCTTTTAGTTGCTTGTTCAATATCGCTTGCTGCTCCTGTAGTTACTTTGTCATCTCCAAATATTATTTCCTCCGCAACTCTTCCACCCATAGCAATGGCCATTTGTGCATGAAGCTGTTCTCTTGTTTGAGAAACTTCATCTCTTTCAGGTAATTGCATAACCATTCCTAAAGCTCTTCCTCTTGGTATTATTGTTGCTTTATGTATAGGATATGCGGCTTTTTCATTTATTGTTACAATTGCATGTCCAGCTTCATGGTAAGCAGTTAACTTTTTTTCCTCTTCTGACATAACCATGGATCTTCTTTCGGATCCCATCATTACTTTATCTTTAGCCTCTTCGAATTCCTGATATGTGACAATTCTTTTATTTTTTCTTGCAGCTAGCAATGCTGCTTCATTAACGAGGTTTGCTAAATCTGCACCAGAAAATCCTGGTGTTCCTCTAGCAACTGTTCTTAAATTAACATCAGGTGCCATTGATATTTTTTTTGCGTGGACTTTTAAAATTTTTTCTCTACCAATAAGATCTGGATTGGAAACTACAACTTGCCTATCAAATCTTCCTGGTCTTAAAAGAGCTGGATCTAATACGTCTGGTCTATTAGTGGCAGCAATAATAATTACACCTTCATTAGTATCAAAACCATCCATCTCAACTAGTAGCTGATTAAGAGTTTGCTCTCTTTCATCATTTCCACCACCAAGACCTGCTCCCCTACTTCTTCCTACTGCATCAATCTCGTCAATGAAAATTATACATGGAGAATGTTTTTTCCCTTGTTCAAACATATCCCTAACTCTTGAAGCTCCAACACCAACGAACATTTCAACGAAATCTGATCCAGAAATGGTAAAGAATGGAACTCCAGCCTCTCCAGCAATTGCTCTTGCTAATAATGTTTTACCTGTGCCTGGGGGACCTACTAATAAACATCCTCTAGGTATCTTGCCACCTAGTCTACTGAATTTTCTTGGATCTTTTAAAAATTCAACAACTTCCTCTACTTCTTCTTTTGCTTCTTCAACACCGGCAACATCGTTAAAGGTAACCTTACCTTTCACCTCGTTCATCATTTTTGCTTTTGATCTGCCAAATCCCATAGCGCCACCTTTTCCTCCTTGCATTTGCCTCATGAAAAAAATCCAAACTGCAATCAGTAAAAGCATTGGGAACCATGAAAGTAATATTCCTAATAATGAAGGCATTTTCTCTTCTAATGGACTAGCTGAGATACTAACGCCTTTATCACTTAGTTTTTGAATTAAATTCGGATCTTCAGGAGCATAAGTAGTGAATTGATTCCCATTTGATAATACACCCTTTATATTTTTTCCTTGTATCTCTACTTTAACAACTCTTCCATTATCTACCTCAGTCAAAAATTCTGAGAAAATGATTTTATTTTTTTGAGAAATCGAACCTTGTGGGTTCTTAAACATATTATATAGACCAATCGTCAAAATTACGATTATGCCCCACATCGCTAAATTTTTAAAATTCATAAGACATTAAATTAAGAATTATTATTAAATTAACAAGTGTCATTTTGATCATTTAATAAAAAAAACTATCGGTTTTCTTGGTAAATAATCACTGAATTACTAATTTTTTCAATAATACATCCAGAAAGTGTCAATTTTACATTTTTGTTTGAAAACCTTAAAGAATCTATAAGTCCAAGAACCTTTCACCTCGTTCATCATTTTTGCTTTTGATCTGCCAAATCCCATAGCGCCACCTTTTCCTCCTTGCATTTGCCTCATGAAAAAAATCCAAACTGCAATCAGTAAAAGCATTGGGAACCATGAAAGTAATATTCCTAATAATGAAGGCATTTTCTCTTCTAATGGACTAGCTGAGATACTAACGCCTTTATCACTTAGTTTTTGAATTAAATTCGGATCTTCAGGAGCATAAGTAGTGAATTGATTCCCATTTGATAATACACCCTTTATATTTTTTCCTTGTATCTCTACTTTAACAACTCTTCCATTATCTACCTCAGTCAAAATTAATAAGAATATACAGTCTTATGCAAGGGACTTAAGATATGATTTATTTTTTAAAGAGTGCAATAAACAAAAAATAGACTACCTTATTTTAGGCCATCATAAAGATGATCTAATTGAAAATTTTTTTATTAGATTTCTGAGGGGCTCAGGTTTAAAAGGACTTGTCTCTTTTGACAGAAATGTAATAAATTATAATGGTATTAAGGTTATTAGACCATTTCTGTCTACTTCAAAAAAAGATCTACTTAAAACAAATAAAAAAACTTTTGGATTCTTTGTAAATGACCCTACAAATAATGATGATAAATTTTTAAGGAGTAGAATTAGAAAACTTCTAATAAATTTAGATAAA
>CACBMY010000039.1 GCA_902540545.1 uncultured Pelagibacteraceae bacterium | reverse complement strand
ATTTTTGCAAACATCTTAAAAAATTATAAAATTCCATCACCTACTTTAGTGGGTGCGATGGCATTATCTGGTACTTTCTATACCTTTGAAATAATTAATGCCAGATTCCCAGATGCATTTATAAATATTGCATTTATATTTCTCGGAACAGCTTTGGGCACAAGACTGAATGGATTAAAAATTAAAGAATTATTATTTTTTATATTTCATGGAATAATTGTTAGTTCAATTTTAGTTATTGTTGCAATGATAACTGCTTATTTGCTAACTTATATAGGGTTTGAATTTATCCCAACTTTTTTAAGTTTTGCTCCTGGAGGAATTCATGAAATGGTTGTTATTAGTGTTGCTTATAACATTGATCCAATATTTGTGAGTTACCATCATTTTTTAAGAATTTTTATAATAGTTTTATTTTTACCTTTTTTATTATCAAAATTTAGAAAAACTAATTAATAGCTTCTTGCATTCTTTGAAATACTTTATCTGCCGAAAGTTTGGTCAAATCTGAAACTTGAATTGCTTTAAAATGTTCTCGCTCAATACTAACTTTTTTAGCAGTAGTATGCGATCCAAATAAAACTAAGCCTCTTACATTCAAATGAGCCGCCATATGTGCTGGCCCAGTATCATTAGATACAACAAAATAACTATCTTTTATTAATGATGAAAGTTGAGAAATGTTGAGCGCTTTATCATTATCTAAAATAATATTAGCATCAATATCATTAGCTAATTTGATTTCACTTGGACCAGGGGCAATTAAAATTTGGACTTCATCTCTAAAAGAGGATTTAATTTTTTTTATCAATTCATTGTAATACGGCCATCTTTTTATAGTTAAATGAGAAGATGAAAAAGGGAATAAAATTATATATTTATTTAAATTATATTTTTTTTTGATTTCTGAAATATCCTCACAGCTCCATGAAAAATCTGGTTTGATTACTTTATCAGTTTTAACACCAGACACATTTAATTGATGCTCAAAACGATTTAAAACGGTATCTTTGTCAAAATCTGTCTTATTAGTTCCTTCTGGAAGAGTTGTCTCAGTTGAGGACCAGACATCTGATGTAGCTTTTGGGAAGAGAATTTTTTTATAAAAACTAGTTCTTTTAGAATTTTGAAGGTCATATACTTTGACAAATTTATATTTTTTTATTTTTCTCATTAATAAATATAAATAAATTAAGTTAAATCTAGAAAGTCGTTTATCTAAAATGACATTAGTTATATTTGGATTTTTTTTTAATAAATCATAATAAGGTTTGGTCGATAGTATATAAAGATCATCATTTGGATGGTTATCAGATATATCTTGAATTGCACCACTTGCCTGGGCTATATCACCTAAAGATCCATGTTTTATAATAAGTATATTAGACATATTTTTAACAACTTAACATAATATCAATTTATATGAATAAAATTTTAGTAGAAGTATCAGTTGGAGAATTGCTGGATAAAATTTCAATTTTAGAAATTAAATCAGAAAAAATTAAAGATCCTGAGAAACTAAACTTTATAAATGATGAATATAAAATTTTAAAAAATCAATTAAATAAAAATATTAAAAATTACAGTGAAATTGAAAGTTTATACAATTCACTAAAAGAAATTAATTCAAAGCTTTGGGTAATAGAAGATGATAAAAGATTATGTGAAAAAAATTCTGATTTTGGTGAAAAATTTATTAAATTATCAAGAGATGTTCACTTTCTAAATGACGAAAGGGCAAAATTAAAATTAGAAATAAATAATAAAACTGGTTCTAAAATTAAAGAAATTAAAGAATACACTAAGTATTAATTTTTTTCCCAGTCAAATCTTTGAAAAGAGTCAAATATCTTGAAAATACCTTGTGACCATTGATTACAAACTTTTGAAAATTCAGGATCATTCATATTTAGACATTTAAGTGATGCTATTTTGATTTCATCTTTTTTTATCACAGCAAAATCGATTGGTGGACCAACAGTTAAATCACTTTTTAATGTAGAGTCCATTGATATCAGTGCACATCTCGATGCATCTCCAATTGAAACTTTTGGTGTGATCACTCTATCTAAAATAGGTTTTCCATATTTAACTTCTCCTATGACCAAATATGGTTTGCTATCTGCTGGACGAATATAATTACCCTGAGGGTAAACTAAGTATAATTCAGGAGGTTGATCTTTTATTTGACCACCGACAATAAATGTTGAGCCTAATAATACACTGTCAGTATTTATCCCTTGTGGAGAAGAATGTTCAATATTAAGCGAACCTATATATGATGCAATCTGCTCAAAATCACTACAAGTATTTAAATTCATAATACCTGTTTCGCTTTTTAAATCTTTTTTGATGGAATTATAAACTGCTTGAGAAGTTCCAAGATTTCCTGATGTAACAATTACTATTGTTCTATCTCCAACATCGTGTGTAAGCATTTTAGAATATATATTTACATTGTCCAATCCTGCATTTGTTCTGGAGTCTGATGCAAAAACTAGTCCTGTCTCTGTTTTAATGCCAATACAATAAGTCATATTAAAGTTAACTATTTAAATTATATGTGGTTACAATAAAACCCATTTATTTCATATCAGATATCGAATTTAATCATTTGCTTATTTAACTCTTATGTAAAAAAATTAAGTTAATATGTCTGATTTTTGGAAAAATTACGATTCTAAATCAACTTTTGATGGATATATCAGTAAAGAGAAGAAGTTAAGAAGTCATGCTAAGATCATTGCAGGTATACTTGAAAAATATGGAAAAAAAAAATTACAAGAAATAGAAAAAAATTGTCAAAGTACAATAAGCGCTAGAGGAATAAATTTTAGAGTTTATGCTGCAAACAATAGAGCTGAAGAGAAAAAATGGCCTTTAGACATCATTCCTAGAATTATACCAAAAAGTCAATGGTTAAAGGTTGCAAAAGGACTTGCGCAAAGAGTTAAGGCACTAAATTTATTTATCGATGACGTCTATAATGCAAAAAAAATATTTAAAGACAAAGTAATACCTAAAGAATTAATTTTTAATTCTCCTTTATATTTAAAAGAATGTGAAGGTTTCTCCCCAAAACACAAGGCATGGTCAAATATATCTGGGATTGATCTTATAAAAAACATTGATGGGGATTTTTTAGTACTTGAAGATAATTTAAGAGTTCCGTCTGGAGTTTCATATATGCTGGAAAATAGAATGGTGATGAGAGATATTTTTCCAGAACTATTTACAAGATATAAAGTTTCTTCAGTTCATCAATATGCAAATAAATTATATAATTGCATGACAGAGTGTATTCCAAAGAAAACTACCAACCCACACATGGTTTTATTGACACCTGGTATTTACAATTCTGCTTATTTTGAACACTCTTTTTTAGCTGAACAAATGGGTATAGCTTTAGTGGAGGGCAAGGATTTATTTGTTGAAAACGATCACGTTTATATGAAAACCGTAAAAGGACCTTTAAAAGTAGATTGTATTTACAGAAGAATTGATGACAATTTCATGGATCCTAAAGTTTTTTTCAAAGGATCATTGCTAGGTGTGCCAGGTGTTTTCAAATGTTGGAGAAAAGGAAATGTTGGAATAATAAATGCATTAGGTACAGGAGTA
>CACBMY010000038.1 GCA_902540545.1 uncultured Pelagibacteraceae bacterium | reverse complement strand
TGGGAACAATTATTTCTGTAAGAAAAAATGAAAAAGCAAGAAAACCTTCATTAGTTGTAGAAGTTGATTTTGGAGAAAAGATAGGGATAAAACAATCTTCAGCTCAAATTACTCATTATTATAATGAAGAGAATCTTAAAGGAAAACAAGTAATTGGTGTTTGTAATTTTGCAGAAAAAAATATTGCTGGAGTTGTTTCGCAAGTATTAATTCTAGGAGCTACTTCATTTAGAATTTTTGATGGTGATAAAAAAAGAGTTAATCTTTTTGCTTCTTTAAAGTCTAAAAACGGAAATGGTAAAAAACCTATTATTCTTTCAGGTCATACAGATGTAGTCCCTGTTTCAAAAGGCTGGTCTACTGATCCATTTGTTGCAACTATAAAAAATGAGAAATTATTTGGGAGAGGTTCTTGTGATATGAAAGGTTTTATCGCATGTGCTCTAGCATATGCTCCTGTATTTAAAGAAAATAATTTAGATAGAGACATTCACTTTTCATTTACATTCGATGAAGAAACCGCATGCATCGGCGCACCATTATTAATAAAAGAATTAAAAAAAAGAGATATTAAAGATGGAATTTGTATTATTGGTGAACCAACCAATATGAAAATCATTGATGCCCATAAAGGTATGAATGAATATACAGTTCACTTTGGTGGTTTAGCTGGTCATAGTTCTAAACCTGGCCAAGGTGTCAATGCAGTTGAATATGCATCGAGGTATGTAAATAAATTACTAGAAATTAGATCAAAACTAAAAGATAGAGCTCCTAAAAATTGTATATTTAATCCACCATATTCTACATTATCAATTGGTGGAGTTTCAGGTGGTATAGCTCATAATGTTATCGCTGATAAATGTAAAGTTGAATGGGAAACTAGACCAGTGGTCAGAGAAGATGGAGATTTTGTAAATCAAATAATAGACGATTATGTTGATAAAGAATTATTGCCAGAAATGAAAAAAGTTTTTTCAGATGCCTATATTAAAAAAGAAATTATAGGCGAAGTAGTTGGATTTAATAGATTGAACGATTCTGAGGCTTGTGAATTTGTTTCTAGTATAACTGGTGACAATTCAAGAGAAGCTGTTTCATTTGGAACAGAGGCTGGACTCTTTCAAGAAGTTGGGATTAGCACAGTAGTTTGTGGACCAGGTTCGATTGAACAGGCTCATAAAATTGATGAATATATAGAACTTAGTGAATTAAAGAAATGTCTAGACTTTTTAAAAGGTGTAAAAGATAAATCTATTAATTAATTCCAACCACCTACAGACTTAACTTCTAGAAATTCAAGTAATCCCTCTTTACCTGCTTCCCTTCCAATTCCAGAATGTTTGAAACCCCCAAAAGGTGCATCAACTGCAATACCGGCACCATTTACATCAACCATTCCAGATCTAAGTTTTCTGGCAACTCTCTGGACTTTTTCCTTATCTTGAGTTTGAATATAGTTTGTTAATCCATAATCAGTATCATTTGCAATTTTAATTGCCTCTTCTTCAGTTTCAAATGGAATAACAGATAAAACAGGACCAAATATTTCTGTTCTTGCAATTTCCATTTCGTTTTTTACATCAGCAAAAACTGTCGGTTTTACATAATAACCATCATTTAATCCGTTTGGTTTTCCAATTCCACCTGCAACTAATTTTGCTCCCTCATCTATTCCTTTTTGAATTAAACCTTGAATTTTATTGAATTGAGTTTCAGAAATTACAGGACCAATATGCTCTCCATTTTTATTTGGATCATCTACTTTAAATTCATTTGCGTATTTTCTCAGTCTTTCTATCGCTTCATTATATATTGATTTTTCAACAAGCATTCTTGTAGGAGCATTACATGACTGTCCTGAATTTCTAAAACATCTAAATGCACCTCTTTCAATTGCTTCAGCATCAGCATCTTCAAATATAATATTTGCACCTTTTCCTCCTAGTTCCAAACTTACTCTTTTAAAGTCCTTTGCAGCATTTTGAGAAATTAAAGCCCCTGCTCTTGTAGAGCCGGTGAATGAAATCATATTTACATCTGGATGACTTGTTAATGCATCTCCAGTTATTTCTCCATCTCCATTTACTAAATTAAAAACACCTTTTGGAAATTTTGCTTCATCTATTAACTCAGCTATAATCATTGCCGATAAAGGTGCTAGTTCTGAAGGTTTTAAAATCATAGTACAACCAGAGGCCAATGCAGGAATGACTTTTAAAGTAACTTGATTTATTGGCCAGTTCCACGGTGTTATTAATGCACACACACCTTTAGGCTCGTATATTATTCTTTGATTTTTTGCATGATCTCCCAAAGGTTTTTCGAATTCAAATTCTTTTAGATAACGAATAAATGATTTTGTATGACTCGCGCCAGTTCCTGTTTGTAGTTTTGAAGCAAAGTCTTTTGGTGCTCCCATCTCTTGAATAATTGCATCTGTAATATCATTCCATCTTTTTTTATATAATGAATAAAATACTTCTAATAATGACAATCTTTGTTCTTTAGAGGTAAATCCCCAAGTTTTAAAAGCTTCTTTAGCTGCTAAAACTGCATCATTGATATCCTCCTTGCTGCCTAAAGAAATTACTGCGCAATTTTTTTCTGTTGCTGGATTTATGACCTCAATATCTTTTGGGTTTTTTGGGGGAACCCATGAACCATTAATATAAAAATTTCTCTTTTCAATCATGCGCGCAAATTATCCTTTATTCATGATTTTGCAAATAAATTAGTTAATTCATAAACAATTGTTGCTGCAGCTAGAGAGGTTACTTCTGCATGATCATAAGCAGGCGCAACTTCAACTACATCTGCAGAAATCAAATTTAAACCTGATAAACCCCTGAGGACGTTTACCATTTCTCTTGTGGTCATTCCTGCAATTTCAGGTGTTCCTGTGCCTGGTGCAAATGCTGGATCTAATACATCAATATCAATGGACAAATATAATGCATTATCACCTACTCTATTTTTTATTCTTTCAACAATTTTATCAATTCCCTCTGTTTGAAATTCATCACAATGAATAATTTTAAATCCAAAGCTTTCATCATTTTTTATATCATCTCTGCTATAAAGTGGACCTCTTATACCTACATGCATAGAGGCGTCATCTAAAAATAAATTTTCCTCACGAGCTCTTCTAAATGGAGTACCATGCGTATATGGTGCTCCAAAGTAGGTATCCCAGGTATCTAAATGGGCATCAAAATGAACAAGTGATACGGGTCCATTATTTTTTTTATTGGCTGCTCTAAGTAAAGGCACAGCAATTGTGTGATCTCCTCCAAGGCTTATTATTCCTCCAGCTTTATTTAATAAATCAGTTGCTCCTACTTCAATTTGTTTGATGGCTTCATCAATATTAAATGGATTGCAAGTAATGTCACCTGCATCTGCAACTTGTTGCACTTTGAATGGTTCTACATCATAATTAGGATGATAATTAGTCCTTAAATGTCTAGATGCTTGTCTAATACTTTGTGGGCCAAATCTTGCACCTGGTCTATAACTTGTTCCTGAATCAAATGGAACTCCGACAATAGCAACATCACAACTTTCTACATCTCTTAGCTCAGGCAATCTTGCAAATGTGGAAGGGCCCGCATATCTTGGCACTTCTGTGCCACTAACAGGTTGAATAGGTTTTTTAGACTTTTTCATTTTAGCAATAAGAATATTATTAGAATGATCCAGAAAAAGGGATAATAGAAATATAT
>CACBMY010000037.1 GCA_902540545.1 uncultured Pelagibacteraceae bacterium | reverse complement strand
ATATAAAAAAAATCTTTGGAATAATTGATAAAATGCCAATGAATAAACTAATCAAAGATAAAAAATTTAAACCATTAAATCTTTCTTTATTTTCAGATTATAAACCAGAGACAACCTTAAAAGGTTTAGGATTTAAAGATAAGGAAAAAGCATTGTTTACTGTTTCAGCCATAAAAAAAAGACCAATAAAATACCAAGTAAATGTTATTGCAACTATGCTAGGTAGGGCTAAGAATCATCCAAATAAAACAAAAGACATGAATGATGCAATAATTGTATTTAACAAATGGATGGAAAATTATAAGAAAAATAAAAAAAAATGATTGAATTTTTATTTAAAGTATCGCTTTTAATCCTTGGTTTAATAGTAATTAGGTTTGGTATAATTCAGATTAGAAAGTACAAAAAGGGAGAAATTAGATCAAAGAATAATATTTTTAGTCAAATTTCATTTTTAATTTTCTTTGCAGCAATTATAGGGTTGGTTATTTATTCAATATTAGGCTTACTTGAGTAAGCTAATTTATCTCATATTATAATTTTTAAATTCTAATAAAGAGCTGATTATGAAAAGAATTATATTCGTTTTTCTCAGTATTTTATCTATATTTAGTTATGCTAACGCTAAAGATTTTTTCCTAAATATAACTGATCAAATAGCAGAAAATGAGTTTCGATTAAGCTATGGAGTTTCAGTTACTGATGTTAACCAAGATAATAAATATGATTTTGTAGTAACTGGCTTTGGCTTTAAAAATTTAGCCCTTTCATATAAGGATGGAAAATTAATAAATATTGTAAATGAAAAAATATTTACAGATGAAGAGAGAAGAACGATAGGTGTAGCTGCATGTGATATCGATCAAGATGGCTATGAAGAAATATATTTTTTAAATACTGATACATATAGTGGATCAAAAATTTATTCTGATCGATTAATAGATTTAAATAGCAATAAATTCGAAGATTTATTTGAAAAAGAAATTAATCAAAATGAATTAAACTTAACGGCTGGAAGGTCAGTTGTTTGTGTAGATAGAAATGGTGATGGTGCATATGGTATTTATGTTGCAAATTATGGAGGTCCTACTCGATTTTATGAATTAATTAAGGATCGAATAAAAGACCAAGCTAAATCATTATCAATTGATAAAATTACAGGCGGCAGAGCTATTGTATCAGGGCATATTCTTTCTGATAGATCTGATATTTTTGCAGCAAATGAAAGAGGAGATAATTTTTTATATTATAATTCTAAAGGTTCTTTCCAAGATGTTGCTGAAGAGTATGCGGTTCAAGATAGATTTGAAAATGGAAGAGGAACAGCTCTAAGTGACCTTTTGTATAGAGGGAGATTAGATATTTTATCCTCAAACTGGGATGGAATGCATAGAGCATATGTTTTAGATGGAGATAAATTTAAAGATATATCAACCTCTCCGTATAACGATCCTACAAAAATAAGAACAGTCATTTCTGCTGATTTTGATAATGACGGATACGATGAAATTTTTATGAATAATATTGGAGAACCAAATAAACTTTTCAAAGTTTTAGAGGGAGGGGTATTTAAAGAAATTAAAATGGAAAATGGTTTAGAGACAGTTGGTCTTGGAACTGGTGCGGCTGTTGCAGATGTTGATGGCGATGGAATTTTAGAGCTATTAGTCTCTCATGGAGAGTCAGGGTTTCAACCATTAACTTTATATAAAGCAGACATTAAAAAGTTTAATTATCTACGTATTAAACCACTTAATCAATTTGGAGCTCCTGCAAGAGGCGCAACAGTAACAATAAAGTCTAATAAAAGAATTCATTCAAAAACAATAGATGCTGGCTCGGGTTATCTTTGTCAGATGGAACCGGTAGCTCATTATGGGATAAGGCAAGGTGAAAAAGAATTTAAAGTCGAAATTAAATGGACCGATGGATCAATAGAATCATTTGATATTGATGAATTAAATAAAACTTACGAATTTAGACAAAAACTATAGGACAATACTACTCATTATATAGTGTTGAAAAATTATAAAGCTTTTATATATCAAGCACATGACTATTTGTTCTTTATCACTTTTAGCATTATTTGTTTCAGGAATTGTAATGTATCTTTTTAGAGAACCGTCTGAAGAAGAAATAAAAAAATTCAATAGTAAAACTCAAGACCGAAGTAACTGGTCAAATATGGGTTTTTAAACCTTTTATTAATGTACAGTATAAAAAACACAATTAGACTCATTATATTTGTAATTTTTTTTTCAATTCCAATAAATTCAGCAAATTCTCAAGAAAAAAACTATTATCAAGATATCGTTAATGATTGGAATAAAATTTTCCCAGACAGAAATAGAAATGCAGCAGGTCCCAAATTTTTCAAATATATAATAGATAAAGACATCTCTTATGAAGATTTTGTAGAATATAATAAATTATATTGTGCGGTATCAGGTTCTTTAATAAGCCCAAACGCAGTACCAGAATATGTTTATTTAAGTGAAAATAATACAGGTAAGAAAATATGCGGTGAATATTATAGATGCTGCATTCCATGTTCTTGCGATTTAATGAAATATTCAAAAACAACTAAGATGAAACATAAATTTAAAGGTGTTGAAAAGGAATTTTATGTATTCACAATAGAAAATCCATGTGGAAAAACAGATTTTCCCAAAAGAGTAAATAAAAAATATTTTTGTAATGGCAACGATTTAGATACAAAACAAGTTTCTGTAATAGATGGAAAATTAGTCATTGGTCTATTACATAAAGCCAAAACCTGTACTCAATATAATGTTAACGCCATAGATAGACATCAAGTGACCGGTAGATATTGCACGCTTAGAAACAACACTCCATTAGATCAGCTTCAGTCAGGTATGGGGGATATATTCATTAAACTTGCAAGATAAAATCAAAGTTGTATAAATTTCACTTAAATTTGGCGGGGTAGCTCAGTTGGTTAGAGCGCGGGACTCATAAGCCCGAGGTCAGTGGTTCGATCCCCTAGATTTTCTAATTAATTTAAGCAAACATAAATATTGGTCCACTGGTGGTCCACTGATAAGATGTTTAGATGAATATTAAACCCGCAAGATTAAACTCTAGAGATATAAAAGATATAGAAATAGGTTTAAATCATCTAAATAATAAATATTTTGAAAAAAAAGTTTGGCCGTTCGATTTAGGAGACCTCATGTCTGATGGTTCAGCCTTAACTTTTGGAGAAGTTCCTGTTAATCATATTAAGGTTATATGGGAAAGAATGATTGAAGACCCATATAACACATTAAGCGCATGGCATGAAATAAAAAAAAATAAAAAAGTAGATTTAATTATTTATGTAGCCAAATTTAAAAAATTTTTCTCTTCAGGTTATTATTCCAATGTTGAGATTAGCTTTAAAAAAGATAATAAGGGTTTTACAGCTTTTATAGGTGCTACAGCTGGAAAAAGAGTTATAGATTTATACTATAATATAAACGAATTATTGGAATTTAAAGATGATGTTAAATTTTTAAATGATACAGCTGATGCTATAAAGAAATACACATAAATTTAAAATTAAGTTATTAAAAAATTAAATCTTGAGACCCTGTATCATTGCCTCATGTATCATTGCAAAACCTCTATCAAATTCTTCGATTGCTGACTCAGACATTTCTCCATCAAAGCATTGATTGTTTAAAATTCTTGGAATTTCGGAGCCACCTCTTGCATAGGCTTGGCTATATCCATGTTTGACCAATTGCATAATTTGTGAGTCTTTTTTATCTAATTCGTTAATTAAATATTCTCTCATTTCAATATAAGATGCATTATCTCTAGTTTTTGCTAGAGCACCAAAAACAATTTGAGCACAAATTGCTCTCCAATGAAGCTTAAAGTTTTCATATAATTTTTTTGATGGTTTTTGCTTAATATGATTTTTTAATAAAGAATTATAAGTATCTTTTATATGCTCTTCCTCAACAATTAAATAATTAACAAGTTTTTGTTTTGAAATTTTGTCTTTAGG
>CACBMY010000036.1 GCA_902540545.1 uncultured Pelagibacteraceae bacterium | reverse complement strand
AACGATAGCAGATCACATGATACAATCTGCAATGCTTGCTGAAAAGGCAAAATGTGAGGATGATCTAATATGTTCTTGCTTACTTCATGATTATGGACATTTTGTTATCGATGATCCAGATAAATTAGTAGAAAATAATAAAGATGGTGAACATGAGGTAATTGGATACAAATTTCTAAAAAAATATTTTAGCAATAAAGTTGTAAACCCAATTAAATATCATGTTTTAGCCAAGCGATATTTAGCAAGAGACAAAAGGTATTATAACAAATTGTCTAATGCATCGAAGATTAGTCTAAAACTTCAAGGGGGAGTTTTAAATGATAAAGAGTGTGAAGATTTTGAAAACAAAGATTATTTCAAAAATTCCATACTTCTCAGAAAATTTGATGAAGCATCAAAAAAAGTTGGTATTAAAATGAAAAATATTAATCAATACAAAGAATTATTAAAATTAAAATTAAAATGAATTTTGATTATATAATAATCGGTGCTGGCACAGCAGGTTGTGTTCTTGCAAATAGACTAAGCGAAAATGGTAAATTTAAAGTTGCTTTATTTGAAGCGGGTGGATCTAGTGATATTTGGAAGGTTAATATGCCTTTGGCAATTTTGTATGCAATGCATGATCCAAAATATAATTATAAATATTATTCGGAACCAGAACCTAATTTAAATAATAGGAGATTATTTTGCCCAAGAGGAAAAATGATAGGTGGTTGTTCTGCACATAATGGGATGGTTTACGTTCGAGGAAACAAAAATGATTATGAAAGATGGGCTTCATTTGGTCTAAAATCATGGTCTTATGAAAATGTTTTACCATTTTTTAAAAAAATTGAGACATGGTCTGAAGGAGAGAATAAATTCAGAGGTGGGAAAGGAATTTTACCAGTAAATCAATCCAAAAACACAAATCCATTGTTTAGTGCTTTTATTAATGCTTCTGTCGAAGCAGGATATAAAAAAAATGATGACATGAACGGAGAAGATCAAGAGGGATTTGGAATGTATGACATTACAATTCATAAAGGACAAAGAGCTAGCGCTTCTAAATATTATCTAGAACCAGCAAAAAAAAGAGAAAATTTAAAAGTCTTTACAAATTCGTTTGCTGAAAAAATTATTTTTGAAGGAAAGAAAGCAGTCGGAATAGAAGTAAATATAAAAAATAAAGTCACAAAAGTTTATGCAAATAAAGAAGTAGTGTTGAGTGGAGGATCAATCAATTCACCACAACTATTGATGTTATCAGGTGTTGGACCTGAAAAAGATTTAAAAGATAAAGGGATTAATGTTATCCACTCTTTAGAAGGAGTAGGTCAAAATTTACAAGATCACTTAGAAACCTACATTCAGCAAGAATGCAAAACTAAAGATACGCTCTATTCTTATGTTAACAAAATAAATATGCTTAAAATTGGTATTCAATGGTTTCTTTCAAAAAGTGGCCCATGTTCTACTTCATTTTTAGAAGCAGGTGGTTTTTGCAAATCTTCAGAAGACAAAAGCTATCCGAATATTCAATTTCATTTTTTTCCAGCATTTGTAATCGATCATGGATTAGTTGACCCTGACAGACATGGTTATCAATTACACGCAAGTTTGAATCAACCTAAAAGTAGAGGACATATTAAATTAAATAGTTCAAATCCATACGATTACCCTAAAATTCAATTTAATTATTTAGAAGATGAATATGATTTAAAAGAAACAATTAAGTGTGTTCGTGTAGCTAGAAAGATTTTAAGTCAAGATTCAATGAAACCTTACGCTGGAAAAGAGATTGGTCCAGGTGAGAGTGCAACTGATGATGAGCAAATTACAGAATATATTAGATCAAAAGCCGAAACAGCTTATCATCCATCTTGTACATTAAAGATGGGAGTGGACAAAATGGCAGTAGTTGACGAAAAATTGAAAGTTCATGGTTTAGAAAATTTAAGAGTTGCAGATGCCTCAGTTATGCCAGAGATTACAAGCGGTAATTTAAATGCACCAACTTTAATGATAGGTGAAAGAGCAGCTGATTTTATACTTAATTAGTCTCGAGATATTCTTTATATCTATCTAAACTTTCTTTAGGCCATGCAATTTTTGGATCATACATTTCATCATAGCAAATATTATTATCTGCAATATTTATCCATGGATCCTTATCCTTTACAAATATATGTGCTTGGGGTGGAAAGTCGTTCGGTTTCAAAAGAGTCTTTGTTCTAACTGTTAATCTTCTAATTGCAAATTCATAATCAGCATAAATATAAACCCCACATTTTTTACAAAAGTAATGAGTACATTTTTTCCCACTACCTGCAATCAATTCAGCTTTTAAAAGTTCTCCACTAATTTTTAAAGAATCTTCAAAAATACTAGTATTCATTACATAAGATGATCCAGTTAATTTTTTGCAATCCAAACAATGGCAGACCTGAGTAAAAAGAGGTTTGCTATTTATTGAATACTTTACACTCCCACAAATACATCCACCATAAATTGGTTCAAAATCACTCATTACTTTAAGAGTATCTTATTAATTATGAAGGTTAAAGTTTTTTTGATATAGGTGCGATATGCAAACAAACGATAATACAAAAGGTATTTTGTTTATTATGACTGGAATGGCCTTTTTTTCCATTCAAGACTCATTAATAAAGTTTATTTTTGAAGATATTGCATTATTCGAGTTATATTTGGGAAGAACTTTAATACAAGCTACTATTCTTATATCTTTTTTTTTAATAACAAAAAAAAAAATTACTCTTAAAACACATTATCCTTTTTTAACTTTAGTTAGGGTTGTTTGTTTCTTTTTTGGATTTGCTTTTTTTTATATTTCTTTAACCTTTATGTCTTTAGCAATGGTTAGTGCTCTGTTTTTCTCTTGTCCTTTCTTTATGTCTATGTTTGCTAAATTTTTCTTAAAAGAACAAATTGGAATTAGAAGATGGAGTGCAATTGTTGTAGGCTTTATTGGAGTATTAATTGTACTTAATCCAACACTTGAAGAATTTAATTTTTTCAAATTAGCACCTGTTGGATGTGCACTTTGTTATGCTTGCTCGATGACAATTACAAAATATACTTCTGATAAAGATAATATTTATACTCAAATGACTTTGCTTTATATTTTTGCTGTTATTGTAAGTTTAATTATTTATCTAGTTAGTGGAGATGGAAAATTTAATAATTTTTCTGATCCTACTTTACAATTTATCGTGAGAGAATGGTTTACTAACCCTTCAGCTTCATGGCCATATGTCTTTGTAATGGGAGTTGTTGCTTCTATATCTTTCTTTTGTGTCTTTTCAGCTTATAGTATTGCTTCACCTTCAATTGTATCTTTGTTTGAATACTCTTATATAATTTTTGCGATGATTGCAGGATACATATTATTTGAAACAATACCTGAGCCAAGAACATTTCTTGGAGCAGCTATTATTATTTCTGCTGGAGTATATATTTACTTTAGGGAAAAAGTCAGAGGTCAAATGATTGCGACAGACACTCCTAATAGATAATTGCTAAAATTATAAGTATTTGTTCGAAAATTGAGATAATTTTCTCATTGAAATAATAATTTAATAAGATTTAATTTTGATTATATAAATTGTTAACAATTAAAGGGAAAATATGAAAAAATTACTAATAGGTATATTCGTGTTTATCTTAAGCTTTACTTCAAAAGCTTTTTCAGATGGACATGGAATTAAAATGGGTATTATTTTAGGATTTACTGGTCCAATTGAAACCCTAACACCTGCAATGGCTGCTTCTGCAGAACTTGCTTTTAAAGAAGCTTCAGATTCTGGCTCATTACTTGGTGGAAAAAAAATATCTGTAGAAAGAGCTGACTCAACCTGTGTTGATTCTGCCGCTGCTACAACTGCTGCTGAAGGTTTAGTTTCAGGTGGTGTTGTTGCTATTATGGGTGCTGATTGTTCTGGTGTTACAGGTGCAATAGCAACTAATGTTGCCGTACCAAATGGTGTTGTTATGATTTCACCATCAGCTACATCTCCAGGATTAACAGATCTTAATGATAATGGTTATTTCTTCAGAACTGCTCCATCAGATGCTAGAGGAGGACAAGTCTTAGCGGATATTACAAAGGACAGAAAAGTTAAATCATTAGCTGTAACTCATACTAACAATGACTATGGAAAAGGTTTAGCTGATGTTTATGTAGCTGCAGTTAAAGCTCATGGTATTAAAGTAACAGCTGTTACAGCACACGAAGAAGGTAAAGGTGACTATGGTGCAGAAGTAGCTACACTTGCAGCAGCAGGTGGAGATGCTCTTGCAGTTTTAGGTTACTTAGATCAAGCTGGTGGTAGTATAATTCAAGGATCATTAGACTCTGGATCATTTGATACTTTTGTTCTTTCAGATGGAATGATTGGTGACTCTCTTACTGACAGATTTGGAAAAGATTTAAATAAATCATTTGGATCTTTACCTGGATCAATGGGTAAAGGTGCTGGTATATTTAAAGAAGTTGCTAGTGCTGGTGGTATTGATTCATCAGGTCCTTACACAGGTGAAAGTTATGACGCGGCAGCCTTGATCACGCTTGCAATGCAAGCTGGTGGAAAAGCTGA
>CACBMY010000035.1 GCA_902540545.1 uncultured Pelagibacteraceae bacterium | reverse complement strand
CTCAAATGAGTTCAGACGAGGATAGTAGTTTTAATATACCTGTAGATAGAACTATAAATGACCTAAGAGAAATAATTGAGAAAAATTATTCAGATATTTTAAAAATTGATTTTTCAAAAAATGAAAATAATAAAAAATTTTGGTTCATATCAAAAAATAAAGAAGAACCTAGGATTGGAGATCGGTTCGAAGATAATGGTTCAGAACTCGAACAGCCTACGGCTATTGCTAGAGATATAAAAAAACTTTATGAAACTATTTTTAATTTAAAAAACAGCTTAAAGATTGGTAATTTTCTAGTACAGAACAATGATTTAAGACATATTGTAAGAAGAGTGTTTATAACAGAGAAATATCCATATTCCGAAATTCAAGATAATACCATTGGCTCAAAATTAGTTCCTATTGATATGTTAAGACTTAAACTATCTTTTTTTGGGGCGGTAAAGTTTGATCCAAGATCTGACAAATGGTTAAGGATTTGTATGTTTCAAGGAGCTCCATTACCAAATGAACTAAATTCATTTAATCAATATTGGATATATAACTAAAGTAATTAATGAGAAGTTATAGTGAAATTGACACGATTGTTAAACGCTCAACAAAAGCGAAAGGTTTCTCCTGGGGAGTTGCAGAAGAAATAGGAAAGAATATCAAGCAACTCGAGTTATTTGGTTTACCAGGTATAAAAAACATAAACCAATATTTTAAGATTTTTAATAATGAGAAGTTTGAAAATTGCCAATCTTTTAACAAAAGCAACAGACCTCAAAACTTTTATTGTCCAATTAAACTTGGATTAAGTTTTTTTGATCAATCTATCTCTATCCAAGAACTAAATGATATAGAAATTGAAAAAATGGCTTACCCATTGATATTTTTGCCGTTTGTCAGCAGATCTTCGGAAATAACGGGAAAGAGAATTTTTTTAAAGATAGATCAAAAAGAATTTTTATTAAATTTCAATCAATCAATTTATTCGAATTACTTAAGTAGTGAGATTGTAGAAAAAGCTGATGTAATTAAAATTCAATTCTTAGAAAATAAGAATAATTTTTCCGAAGAAGATTGGAAAGAATTAACAAAATTATCAGAAAACACATTTGTTGAAGAAACTGATGAGTTAAAACAAAAAACTGCAGGAGCAGGATTAACAGATAATGACTGATAACTTTGAATATAAATCAGACAAATCAGATACTAATGAATTAAATGATATTTGTGATGAATGTAAAAAAGAAGATGAGACAGTAACTCAAAATTTAATACTCACAGGATATAAACTTTGTAACTCCTGCAGAACATCTAAAACTTTATTTCCGCTTTAAATATTTGTACTTATAGGTAATGAATTAATTTTTGTCATTACAAACGAAATTGTCAAAAAAGAAATAATCAAAAAAGACAAAAATACAATTCCAAATGCTTTTAAATTTGATTTTAAATTTAAAATATGTCGTGTTGCAATGATTAATGAAGCAAAAATCCAAAATTGAGTAAGAAAAATAATTAAAAGAACAAGTTCTGGTGTAACTGCAAAAAATCTTATCAGGCCTGGAGCGTGTGCATACCCAACAGCTATAAGAACTCTTTTAAATGGAATTTTTCTATCTTTATCAGGAAAAATTTTAACCCCAATTACAAATATAAAAATTGCCCACACCAGCCATGTTAATAATGCTGTTAAACCAGATATACCAACTGATGTTTTTACAATCGTATTAGCTGCAATAGCACCCGCAACCCCATCTAAAATCATAATTAGAATTGCAAAATAAATTCCAGCTTCTCCATAATATCTTGGAGTTCTATAAAGAGTTTTATCAAGCTTTAACGATTTAAAAACAATATCTAAAAACTGAGCAAACATTAATTATCTTTATTTTTTTTTTGCGCCTTATACGAAACGATTAATGGGAATATTATTAGAGCAATAGCGATTATAATGCAAACAACTATGAAAAAGGTTTTCGTCATATTTAGGGGGAATTAAATTCCCCCTAAAAAAATTTTTATCACTTACTGACTACTTCTCTTGTATTTGCGTTGTAAGACTCTGTAAATGGAATATCAACTACAACTGCATCGACTGGTTCTCCAGGTTTATCAGAATATTTTTCTGGTAGATGGACTTTAAATTTCGATCCAACCTTACCTCTTGGAAAACCATTTGCATTTAGCGTGCCATCAAATGGAACGTATCCCATAGCAATATTTTTCCCTTTTTCTGGGTGATACCAAGGGGAAGTTATAAATCCTACAGGCTCACTGCCGTTTTCTGAAATTAACCAAAAATCTGGAGCATATTCTTCAATAGGTTTTCCTCCTAATTCAAGTCCAACTAATTGAAGTTTGTAAGGTTTATGACCTGCTTTTAAATCAGCTTTCATTTTCTCGAGAGCTTTTTTACCAATGTAATCTGCTTTTTTGTTCCATTCACCTTTACCAGATAAAGAAACTTGATATCCAAGATTACATTGAAATGGATTATGCTCATGATCCATATCTTGTCCCCATGAAAGAATTCCAGCTTGTATCCTTCTATGGTGTGCAGGAGCAATTACCATTAAGTTATGTTTTTTACCTGCTTCAAGAACAGCATTCCACATATCTTCGGCATATAAAGTTGCTTCTCTTAAATATATTTCAAATCCAGACTCGCCTGAAAAACCTGTTTGAGAAATTATACAACTTCTTCCACCAACTTTTGCTGAAGCCAATCCATAAAAAGGCATGTTATCAATATCAACTTCACTTCCACAAAGATCTTTCATCAAAGCTTTTGCTTTAGGACCTTGAATTTGTACAGGACAAGCATCTATTTCATTAATTTGAACATTAAACCTTTCATCTGCATTTACTCCTTGCAGATATAATCCTATATCACTATCTGATAAACTAAACCAAAATTCATCTTTAGAAATTCTTAAAAGAATAGGATCATTTAATACTCCTCCATAAGAATTACACAAAATTACATATCTTCCTCTCATTGGAGAAATTTTTGTAGCATCTCTTGTAATTACATAATCAACAAATTTTTCTGCATCTGGTCCTTTAACTTGTATTTGTCTTTCAACTGCAACATTCCACATTGTTACATGGTTTTTAATTGCTTCGTACTCAACCATTGCACCACCATCTTCAGGTTTAACATAACCTCTTGGATGATAAATTCTGTTATAAACAGTTGCTCTCCAACATCCTGCTTTCATAGATAAATGCCAGTATGGAGATTTTCTTACTCTTGTTGATATTAGCATCTCAACTTTAGTAGGTCCGCTTTGCCTTAAATTGTATGGTACTTTTCTATCAGACTGATCTACTGATGTTGTATGTCTTAGTTTACTATAGTCAAATTCATTAGACATAGTTATTCTCCTTCAACCACTTGTTAGTTTCCTTCAAGCCGCCGAATGTATAAATGTGGAAATAATCAGTATGCGATTTAACTTTCCCAATTAAATCATTAGGGTCTTTAGGTTTCAATAAATCTAACGCCTTACTAAAATTAGATTTAAGAAAGTTAATGGAATTTTTTGCCCCTACAATATTAGCAAATTTAATTAAGCTAGATATTTTCATTGGCCCAGTTATTCCAACATGAACTGGTATTGTTTGTTTTGAGATAAAATCTATAATAGGCTGAGTATCCATTAGCCATTGTGTAACTATATAATCAGCATAAGGCTTTTTATCTATCATAGCTTTTTCTAAATCAGAGTCGGATATATCAGGACTCCCCTCGGGATGTCCAGCAATTCCAATCTTGATACCATCAAAAAACCCTGTCTCTAACATTTGATATGAGCTATCAAATTTTCCGATCGGGTCACGACTTCCACCTATCACCAAGACCTGCTTAACACCCAAATCTTTACATCTAGAAACATAATCTTTTAGCTGATTTTCATCATTTATTGACCTTGCTGGGAAGTGAGGAACTGGATTAAATCCCTCTTTAACTAACTCTCCAGATTGTTGAGCAGTCTCTTTATAATCACCTCCAGGTAGCATTGTAACATAAACATCTTTTACTTTAGGCAACGTACTTAAATCAGTTTTAGGACCTATTTCTAAAGAAAAATTCATAACTAAATTCTTAATTATTTTATATTCCGTGTCTATAAAAATATTAATCAGCTGAACACATTGTAACCCATTGTCATGATCCGAAAATTTAATTAAATTTAGCCATGGATAATAAATTATCTCAAATTACAGAATTATTCTCCAAAACAAGACAGCAAACGTTATCTCTGTGCGAGAACTTAGAGGCTGAGGATATGGTCATACAGCCCAGCAAAAATGTTAGCCCACTTAAGTGGCATCTTGGTCACACCACATGGTTCTTCGAAAAATTCATCTTGTCTGAATTGGATGAAAGTTACAAACCTTTTAACAAAGATTATAATTACATATTTAACTCGTATTATAATTCTGTAGGTGAGTTTAATCCTAGAAATAAGAGAGGTTCACTAAATAGACCGCTATTAAAAGATGTAGTTAATTACAGACATTATGTAACTGAAAATATTATTGAATTTTTAAAAAGAACAAAAAATAACAGAACATCATTTTTAGTTGAACTAGGTTCAAATCACGAACAACAGCATCAAGAATTAATGTTAATGGATATTAAAAATATTTTTTATAACAATCCATTGATGCCGACTTATAATTCTAACGACGATAAACCAACTGCAAAACAGGAAAATGAATT
>CACBMY010000034.1 GCA_902540545.1 uncultured Pelagibacteraceae bacterium | reverse complement strand
TCGGTCATTGGTATGAATTCACAAAATTCAATTAACAGATTCCTAAAAAAAGAATCTGTAAAACATTTTCCTGCCAAAGGAGAGGCATCTCTGAGTGGGGTAGTTGTAGAATGCGATGTAAGAAATGGACTTGCAAAAAATATAGAAAGCTTCATTTTTGGTGGAAGTTTAAAGAACATAAATTAATTATGGCTGGACATTCACATTGGGCGGGTATTAAACATAAAAAAGGCAAAGCTGACAAACAGAGATCAAAAATTTTTTCTAAACTTTCAAGAGAAATCACTGTAGCTGCAAAATTAGGAGATAAGAACCCCGATATGAATTCGAGACTAAGATCAGCAATACAAGCAGCCAGATCAGCTAACATGCCAAAAGAAAATATTGAGAGAGCAATTGAAAAATCTTCAAACAACGATCAATCAAATTTTGAAAATATTAGGTATGAAGGTTTTGGACCGAGCAAATCTGCTGTAATAGTTGAAGCATTGACTGATAATAAAAATAGAACTGCTTCTAATATAAGAACAATATTTTCAAAAAATAATGGTTCTTTAGGAACACAGGGCTCTGCATCACATAATTTTCAAAGATTGGGTGTAATTAAAATAGACAAAAATGAAATTGAACAAGATAAAATTTTTGAATTAGCAATCGAGTCGGGTGCAAATGATTGTATTTCTCGTGATGAATTTCATGAAGTGCATACGGATATTGATGAAATATATGAGGTAAAAAAAAAATTTGAAAAAGTTATTGTAAATTTTCTTTCTACTGAAATTGAGTGGTTACCTATAAATAAATTATCCCTTAAAGGCGAAGAAAATCAAAATATGGCAAAATTTTTAGAGACCCTTGAGGATGAGGATGATGTACAAAATGTTTATACAAATGTTACTTTTGAAGGTTAAATGATAATTGTTGGAATTGATCCAGGAATTGCAGGTGCTATTTGTTTTTTTTCTGACGGGAAAGTTATTGATGTTATCGACATGCCTACAATGGCTGAAGGAAAAAAAAATAAAAAACAAGTTAATGGTAGGCAAATTTATAATGAAATAATGCTAATAAAAAATAAATTTTTGAATGAAAAAATGAGTGTAATAGTCGAACAAGTTTCTGCTATGCCAGGACAAGGTGTAACAAGCATGTTTAATTTTGGACAATCATTTGGAGTTATTAAAGGCATATGTTCAGCAATGGAGCTTCCAATTTTTTATGTTAGGCCAGCAAAATGGAAAAAATATTTTAATTTGATTAATTCTGAAAAAGATGCCAGTAGAACTAAAGTAATAGAGATGTTTCCTAAAATTTCTAATAAGTTATCAAGAAAAAAAGATAATAATAAAGCAGATGCTATTTTAATTGCTAAGTATTTTGAAAATACTAGGGAAAACAACGATAACTAGAATATTTGAGTTTTTTGAAGTCAAATTAAGGACATATTTTAATGGGAAACGATTGAATGGAAGCAGATATTGCAACACAAAGCTTAGGTTTAGCAAGTAACACAGATTTTTCTTTAATTAGTTTATTTTTGCGCGCGGATATAATTGTTAAGTCAGTAATCATAATATTAATTCTAAGTTCCGTTTATTCATGGGCAATAATATTTGAAAAAATAAGAATGTTTAGAAAAATTAATAAAAGTGCAGAGGAATTTGAAGAGAAATTCTGGAAATCAAAGTCTGCTGAAACATTTTATAACAGTCTACCTTCAAACATTGAAGATCCTATGGCAAAATTATTTAAAAGTTCTATGCAAACAGTTATGAAAACTAGATCAAAATCAAATTTATCTGAGAGACTATCTAGTGTTTTAGAGGTAAATATTGAAAAACAAATGGTTGCAGTTGAAAAGTATAATAGTTTTTTAGCAACCGTTGGATCGACAGCTCCATTTATAGGATTGTTTGGAACTGTTTGGGGAATTATGAATTCATTTCAATCGATTGCAATTTCAAGAAATACCAGTCTTGCAATAGTTGCCCCAGGTATTGCAGAAGCCTTATTTGCAACTGCACTTGGATTATTAGCTGCAATTCCTGCTGTAATTGCTTACAATAAATTTAATTCAGACTCTAGAAAATACTCACAAAAATTAGAAAATTTTTCAAAAAGATTCTTATCAATTATTTAAATGGGATTTAAGCTCAAAAGTTCAAAAAACGATCCAATGAGTGAAATTAATGTTACACCATTTGTTGATGTAATGTTAGTTTTACTAATTATATTCATGGTCACTGCACCATTACTTACTGTTGGAGTCCAGGTAGATTTGCCAGAAACTTCTGCAGATACACTTCCGGAGGAAAATGAACCTTTAACTTTAACAATTAATTCTAAGGGTGAAATTTTTATTCAAGAAACAAAAGTTGAATTTAATAATTTAATTGTAAAAATTTTGGCAGTTTCAAATAATAGAACTGATACAAGAATATATGTTAGGGGAGACAAAGCTATTAATTATGGAAGGGTTCTTGAAATTATGGGAATGCTTTCAGGATCAGGCTTCACAAAAGTCGCTTTGATATCTGAACCGAATAAAGAGAGATAAAGATTATGTATCGAGGTCTTATCATCTCATCCGGATTTCATGTTGCAATTGTTATGATTAGTATTTTGGCTTTACCGTTTGTTGCTAAAAAGCCTCTGGATATTCCACCTCTTATTTCTGTTGAATTAATTCAAATAGCTGAAAAGACAAATATTCCTTACGCACCAAAAGCTTCAAAAATAATTGAAAAAGTAAAAAAAGAAAATGAAAAATTGTTGTCTGAACAGGCACCACCCAAGAAAGTTAAAAAAGATATAAAAAAAGAAATACAGACTGACAAGAAAAAAAATGAAATATCAAAAGTTGCATCAAAAAAAACTCCAACCAGCGAAATCAAAAAAGAAAAGTTAAAAAAAGAAAAATTAAATGCGGTGCCTATGCCAGAAAAAGAGAAACAGAAAATTCAACCTAAGGAAGAAAAAAAGCAAAAACCGTCAAAAGAAATTAATGATGAAAACATAAAAAAAATAGTTGAAACCAAGAAACCAATCTTAGACGAAAAAAAAGTTAAACAGGTTTCAGAATTTGAGAAAAAAGAAAAGTTAAATTTGAATGAAATTGCCGCATTAATTGATAAAAAAAAAGAAAATTTAGCTAAATCAAAAAAAGAGGTTGATAAAATTTCACAATCAACCGACGAGACCATGGATTATTCAAAATTAACATTAAGTGAGGAGGACGCTCTAAAGGCCCAAATATTTACATGTTGGAGTGTTCCTATAGGTTTGCCTTTTAGTGAGGATTTATTAGTAAGAGTTAAACTCCAATTAAAACCAGATGGAAGAATTGAAAAAATTGAAATGTTAGATCATGTTAAAATGAATACACCTGGTAAAGAAAAATTTAGAACTCTTGCTGATAGTGTGAGAAGAGCAATTCAGCTTTGCAATCCATTAAAAGTTCCCACAAGTGGTTATGAAAGGTGGAAAAATATGATTTTAAATTTTGATGCTCGTGATATGCTCGGAGGATAATGTTTAGAATATTTAATTTAACCTTTTTTATAATTTTATTATCATTAACCAAAGCTAATTCATTGATAGAGATTGATATAACTAGAGGTAATTTAGATCCTCTTCCAATTGCAGTATCGCCATTATTTCAAGACGATAATTCAAAAAAAAATTCAAAAAATGAACTTAAAATCGAAAATGTTGGATCCGAGATATCATCAGTAGTAGAAAATAATCTGAAAACATCAGGTCTATTTAATCCGTTAAGTAAAGAAGCTTTTTTACAAAAGCCTGATATTGCTCATTTAAAACCAAGGTTTGAAGACTGGGCACTT
The DNA here is from genome assembly GCA_902540545.1 of uncultured Pelagibacteraceae bacterium. Classification (GTDB taxonomy): domain Bacteria; phylum Pseudomonadota; class Alphaproteobacteria; order Pelagibacterales; family Pelagibacteraceae; genus Pelagibacter. Next base: position 1,572 of record CACBMY010000034.1, on the reverse strand, counting down.
ATTAAAGCTCAAGCTTTAATAACTGGAAAAGTAACAATTGAGAATAAGAAACTAAAAGTTGAATTTAGACTATGGGATATTTTAGCTGGCAGAGAAATGATGGCTTTGGCTTTTACAACGGTTCCAAGTAATTGGAGAAGAGTTGGACATATTATTTCTGATAAAGTTTACGAGAGATTAACTGGAGAAAAAGGGTACTTTGATACTAGGATTATTTATGTATCTGAAGAAGGGGCAAAGACTGCGAGAGTAAAGAAATTAGCTATTATGGATCAAGATGGTTTTAATACAAAATATTTAACATTAGGCAATGAGTTGGTTTTAACCCCAAGATTTAATCCAACAAGTCAGATGGTAACTTACTTATCATATTTCAAAAATCTCCCAAGAGTATATTTATTAGATATTGAAACTGGAACACAGGAAGTGGTTGGTGATTTTCCAGGAATGACATTTGCTCCAAGATTTTCACCAGATGGAAAAAAAATTATTATGAGTTTTGCAAAAGATGGAAACTCAGATATTTATACGATGGATTTAGAAAATAGAATTGTTGAAAGAATAACTAATCATCCATCAATTGATACTTCGCCTTCATATTCACCAGATAATAAATTTATTACATTTAATTCTGACAGAAGTGGTTTTCAACAAATCTATGTAATGAAATCTGATGGTTCAAATGTAAAAAGAATCTCTTTTGGTAAAGGTTTGTATGGTACGCCAGTATGGTCACCAAGAGGTGATTTAATTGCGTTTACAAAATTACATAAAGGAAAATTTTATATCGGCGTTATGCGAACTGATGGTTCTGGAGAAAGATTATTGACTGAAAATTATTATCAAGAAGCTCCTTCTTGGTCTCCAAATGGAAGAGTGTTAATTTTTTATAGAGAAACTAAATCAAATGACAAAGGAGAGGGATTTAGTGCCAAGTTGTGGTCTATAGATCTTACAGGATATAATGAAAGGCAAGTTCAAACAGAGACGGATGCCTCTGACCCATCTTGGTCGTCTTTATTAAGTAATTAGGGCTTTTTTATTAATTTTTAATATAAATTAAGTTGATTTTTATGCTTGAAACATCTAATTAGTTGTGAAAAAGTTCTAATAAATTATTAAGGAGCATTAATGAATTTTAAGAAATCATTTAGAAATACTTTTCTAGTTATATTATTAAGTTTAATAGTATCGGCTTGTGCTACAAAAAAAACCACTACGACAGTAGAGGGTCAAATGCAAGGTGATGTTTACACAGGAACTGATACAGTTAAATATTTAGCTGACGGTGTTCCGGACAGAGTATTTTTTGCGACAAACGAGTCTATTTTAACAACTAAATCAAGAGACACTTTAAGAAAACAAGCAAATTGGTTAAGAGAGAATTCTAGCATCAATGTTGTAGTCGAAGGTCATGCCGATGAAAGAGGAACAAGAGAATATAATTTGGCATTAGGCGAAAGAAGAGCAAATGCAGCCAAAGATTACCTGATCACTTACGGAATATCTGCCGATAGAATTTCAGTTATAAGTTATGGAAAAGAAAGACCTGTTGACTCAGGTTCAAATCCG
>CACBMY010000033.1 GCA_902540545.1 uncultured Pelagibacteraceae bacterium | reverse complement strand
CCAATGGGTATGGCTGACGTTGCAACAATTTTATTTAAGTATTTTCTAAAATTTAATCCAAAAAATCCAAACTGGCTTAATAGAGATAGATTTATTTTATCAGCTGGACATGGATCAATGTTGCTTTACTCGCTTTTGTACCTAACTGGGTATAAAAGTGTATCACTTAACGACATCAAGAAATTTAGACAACTAAATTCAATTTGTGCTGGACACCCTGAGTATCACTCAAACTCAGGTATTGAAACAACTACTGGTCCTTTAGGTCAAGGAATTGCAAATTCTGTAGGTTTTGCAATTGCAGAAGAAATTTTAAAGAAAAAATTAGGAAGTAATTTAATAAATCACAAAACCTATGTCTTGGCTGGTGATGGGTGCCTTATGGAAGGAATAAGTCATGAAGCAATGAGTCTAGCTGGTCACCTTAAACTTAATAATCTTATAATGCTTTTTGATAATAATTCAATTTCAATAGATGGTCCTACTAGTTTAGCAGTTTCAGATGATTATAAAAATAGATTTAAAAGCTATGGATGGAATTATATTTTGATCAATGGGCATAATTACAGAGAAATTTATAATGCGTTAAAAAAAGCGCAAACATCAAAAAAACCAACTGTGATTTCTTGCAAAACAAAAATAGGATTTGGATCTCCAAATAAAGTTGGAAAAGCCTCTTCTCATGGAAGTCCTCTTGGAATAGATGAAATTAAGTTAGTTAGAAAAAAATTAGATTGGGGTTATAAACCATTTAAAATACCTCAAAAAATTTTAATTGATTGGAGAAAAATTGGAGAAAAAGGTGTCAAAAAAGAAAAAATATGGAATAAAACTTTTAGCAAACACAAACAAAAATTTAAAAGTATTATAAAAAATAAATTCTCGAGTTCAATTATAAAACAAAAAATAGATGCAATAAAAAATTTTAAGACTATAGCTACAAGAAAATCCTCAGAAGAGTTTTTATCAGCTATATTAAAAGAGAGAAATACTTTAATCGGTGGCTCTGCTGATTTAGCTGGATCAAATAATACAAAAACCAAGTTACACAAAATAATTAATTCAAGTAACTTTGGTGGTAATTATATTCACTATGGTGTTAGGGAACACGCAATGAGTGGAATAATGAATGGATTAGCTCTTCATAGTAATTTTATTCCTTATGGAGGTACTTTTTTAATATTTTCAGACTATTGCAAACCCTCAATAAGACTGTCTGCTATAATGAAACAGAAGGTAATTTATATAATGACACATGATTCTATAGGACTGGGAGAAGATGGACCTACGCATCAACCAGTAGAGCAACTTGCTGCTTTAAGATCTATTCCAAACTTAAATGTTTTAAGGCCTGCAGATCAAACTGAAACAATTGAATGTTGGGATATTGCTTTAAATAGCAACAAAACACCTAGCATATTAGCTTTAACTAGACAAAACTTAAAACCCATAAGAAATAGCTTTAGCAAAAAAAATCAATGCTCTATGGGAGCTTACGAGGTTTTGAGGACTGGAAAAATTATAAATTTAACTATTCTAGCCTCAGGATCAGAAGTCAATCTTGCAATTGAGACTAGTCATAAATTGGCCAAACAAAAAATTTATTCAAAAGTAATATCAATGCCTTGCCAAGAAATTTTTGACAAACAAAAAAAGAGCTATAAAGATAAAATCTTAAAAGAAAGCAAAAACACTTTTTCAATTGAGGCAGGATCAAAAATGTCTTGGGAAAAATATATTGAAAAAGGCTTGTCTTTTTCAATAGAAGACTTTGGTAAAAGCGCTCCATATAAAAAAGTCTATGATCATTTTGGTTTAAGTAGTGAAAAAATTAGTAAAAAAATTAAATTTTATTTAAAAAAATGACAATAAAAGTCGGCATTAACGGTATGGGAAGAATTGGCAGAATGATTGTGAGGTCAATTTATGAAAATTACAAAGGTAAAATAATTATCAAACATATTAATAATAGATCGAGCTCTGAAATTTGTGCAAATTTATTAAAATATGATTCAATTCATGGTAATTTTGGTTCTCTAGTAAAATCTGGCGGAAATTACATAAAAATAAATAAAGAAAAAATATCTTACACCCAACACTCTACGATTAATGACATAAAATGGAAAAAATATGGTGTTGATTATGTTTTTGAGTGCACAGGTAAGTTTAATTCTAAAGATCAATTGCTACCACATATAGAAAATGGGGTAAAAAAAGTTATTGTATCGGCCCCATGTAAAATGGCTGATAAAACTATAGTTTTTGGAGTAAACCATAAGAAAATCAACAAGAATGATAGAATTATTTCAGCAGCTTCTTGTACAACAAATTGTTTAGCTCCCGTTGCAGACGTAATTAATAAAAATTTTATAATTCTTAATGGTTTTATGACAACCATACATGCTTTTACAAGTGATCAAAGAATATTAGATAATTCTCACAAAGATCCAAGAAGAGCGAGATCTGCAAGTCAATCAATTGTACCCACATCTACTGGAGCATCAAAAGCTATTGGTGAGATTATACCCTCATTGAGAGGTAAGCTAGAGGGAGTAGCAATGAGAGTGCCAACACCAAATGTTTCATTAATAGAATTTATATTTAATGTAAAAAAAAATATTACTGTAAAAAAATTAAATAACTCTTTATTTTCAGCTTCCAAAACTAAGCTTAAAAATATTCTAAATGTTACAGATGAGAAGCTAGTCTCAGTTGATTTTAATCATAATAGTGCATCTGCAATCATAGACTCCTCACTTACTAATGTGGTTGGTAATAAAATGGGTAAAATTTCAGCTTGGTATGATAATGAATGGGGTTTCTCGAATAGAATGTGTGATATTGCTGAATATGTAAGCAAGATCAAATAATGAAATCCATTGAAAATATAGAAAATATTGAAAATAAAAGGGTAATTCTTAGACTTGATTTAAATGTTCCGATAAAAAATGGAAAAATAACAGACTCTAACCGAATTGATAAGGTTATGCCTACACTAGAATTTCTATTAAAAAAAAAAGCAAAGATTATAATAATTTCTCACGTTGGAAGGCCAAAGGGTAAAATAGTTAAGGAACTTTCTCTAGAATTGGTATCGTTGTATATTAAAAGTAAAATTAAAAAAGAAGTATCATTACTTAAAGAAAACATTTTTAGTTTAAATAAAGAAAACATTTTTAAGACTTCAAATGATGAATTGGTACTACTTGAAAATATTAGATTTTATCCCGAAGAAGAAGCCAACGATGATAAATTTTCAAAGAAATTAGCAAGCTTAGGTGAAATATATGTTAATGATGCATTTTCTTGTTCACACAGAGATCATGCTTCTGTATCAAAAATAACAAGGTATATTCCATCGTACAGTGGAATTCAAATTAATGCAGAGGTAAATGCTCTCAACAAGATAACTTCTGAAATAAGAAAGCCTATAACATGTATAATTGGTGGATCTAAAATATCTTCGAAAATAAATATAATAAAAAATTTAATACCAAAATTTAATAGTATTATAATAGTTGGTGCTATGGCAAATAATATACTGAAATTCAAAGGTTTAAAAATTGGTAAATCTGTATATGAAAAAAATATTGATAACATAATTCAAGACATTTTCACCTATGCCGAAAAAAATAAATGTAAAATATATTTTCCTAAAGATGTTAAAATTGGAAAAAAATTGAACGATAAATCTTTTGAAAAAGATTTTAAAGATATTGAGGATGATGATATGATACTTGATGTAGGATCAAAAACATTAGTTGAAATAAAAAAAATTATTGATGATTCCTCGACAATATTATGGAACGGACCATTAGGTTACTTTGAAAATGAGAATTTTTCATTAGGAAGCTCAGAAGTTGCAAAATATATAGCAAATAGAGGGAACAAAATATTTTCTGTTGTTGGTGGAGGCGATACAGTTGCAGTAATTAATTCACTAAATATGAAAGATAAATTTAATTTTGTTTCAACTGCAGGTGGAGCATTTTTAGAATATCTTGAAGGCAAAGTTCTCCCTGGTATAAAAGCATTAAATTAAATGTCTGAATTAAACAAAATAGCTCTTCAAATATTGTCAAATGGCAAAGGTATACTTGCAGCTGATGAAAGTACAGCCACAATGACAAAAAGATTAGACTCGGTAAAAGTACATTCTGACGAAAATAATAGACTCCTTTTTAGACAAACTCTTTTTTCATCTTCATCAATGAGTGAATGTATAGGTGGAGTAATACTATATGATGAAACAATAAGGCAAAGAACATCTAATGGAAAAACTATACCTGAACTAATAAACTCAAGTGGTTCGTTAGCAGGGATTAAAGTTGATACAGGAGCCAAAATATTGGCAGGATCTAAAGAAGAAAAAATTACAGAAGGTTTAGATGGTTTAAGGGAAAGACTTAATAATTATTATAAACTGGGAGCAAGATTTACAAAATGGAGAGGTGTTTACTTAATTTCTGATAAACATCCTAGCAAACTATCTATTTCGGCAAATGCTCACGCATTGGCTAGATATGCTGCTTTAGCTCAAGAAGCAGGAATGGTTCCAATAATTGAACCCGAAGTTTTAATGGATGGTGATCATTCTGCCAAAGATTGTTTTATGAAAACATCTGAAGTAATAAATAAATGTTATGAAGAGTTAGAATTAAATAATGTTGATTTAAAGGGAACAATATTAAAACCAAACATGATTTTACCAGGAAAAAATTCTGGTGAAAAAATTTCCAGTGAAGAAATAGCAGAACTAACTATAGATTGTTTAAAAAATAATGTGCCATCATCAGTCCCTGGCATAGCTTTTCTATCTGGGGGTCAAACAGAAAAAGAAGCTACAGCAAACTTAAATCAAATAAATATAAAAAATAATACGAATTTTATAATGACTTATTCTTATGGAAGAGCTCTTCAACAAAGTGCACTGAAATTTTGGTCTAAAGATACAAAAAACATAATGGGTACTCAGAAAATATTCGATCATAGGGCAAACTTGTGCACTCTAGCAGCACAAGGGAAATGGTCAGAAAATCTTGAAAATTCGCAATAAAAAATTTATTTATTTGATATCACCTAATAAAAAAATAAATAATTTATTTTACAATAACTTAGATTTAGTCTTGAAATCAAAAAAAGTAATGTTTTTTCAATTAAGACTCAAAAAAGGAAACATTAAAAAAAAAGCTCTAATTGCAAAAAGAATTTTAAAAATTTGCAAAAAAAATAATGTAAAATTAATTATTAATGATAATCCTTATCTTGCAACAAAAGTGAATGCAGATGGTTGTCATTTGGGACAAAACGATATGGATATTTCTAAGGCAAAAAAAATTTTAAAAAATAAAATCATAGGAGTTACATGTCATAATTCAATTAAATTGGCCAAATATGCTTCATCGAATGGTGCAAATTATATTGCATTAGGAGCATT
>CACBMY010000032.1 GCA_902540545.1 uncultured Pelagibacteraceae bacterium | reverse complement strand
AACCTCATAATTATTATCTACAAATTTTTCATTTGTTATGGAAAAATTATCTATCAATGAATTAATTTTATTGCTTGGTACATTTTTAAATAAATTTTTATCTTTACTTTCTACAATTCTAAAAATTAATGTTTTAAATCCTTTTTTGAAACCTTTTTTTATTACTTCATCTTTGTTAAAATTTATGTCGTATTGTTCTTTAATTTTAATATTTTTAACTGTGTAATTGTCTGCAAATACTATGGTTGTGGAAAACTTGATAAAAACTAAAATGAAAAGTAAAAAAAAAAAGTATAAGTAAATATTAATTTTATTTTTGATTAAAAACATAATTTAAACATGGGATCGAAGAATTTTACATATGAGAAAAGTGGTGTAAGCATAAAAAAAGCAGATAAATTTATTAAATTTATATCCTCAAGCACAAAAAAATCAAAAAAAAGTGGTAAATTTAAGAATATTGGAGGTTTTGGAGCGCTTACAAAACTGCCAAGCAATTTAAAGAATCCATATCTTGTAACTAGCACAGATGGAGTTGGTACAAAAATTGAAGTTGCAAATATGCTAGGTAAATTTGATACAATTGGAGAGGATCTTGTGGCAATGTGTGTAAATGACATTATAGTTCAAGGAGCGAAACCTTTAGTTTTTTTAGATTATATATCTGTCGAAAAAATCGATACGAAAAAGCTAAAAAATATAATTAGAGGGATTATTAAAGGCTGCAAATTAGCTGACTGTGAATTAGTCGGTGGAGAAACTGCAGAAATGCCTGGAACATATTCCAAAGGTAAATTTGATATTGCAGGATTTTCTTTAGGCTTAGTAGAGAAAGACAAAATATTATTAAATAAAATAAAAGAAAAAGATTTAGTATTGGCAATACCTTCCAGTGGTCTCCACTCAAATGGATATTCCTTAGTAAGACATATTATAAAAAAAAAGAAAATTAATATAAAAAAAAATTCATTTTTAAAAAAAGAATTATTGGTACCAACTAAAATATATGTAATGCATGTATTAGAATTAATAAAAAAAAAGTATTTGAATGCTTGTGCAAATATCACTGGTGGTGGATTAAAAGACAATATTGAAAGAATAATACCAGATAATTACTGCGCTGAAATAAATTTAAAAAAAATAAAAACATTAAAAATATTTAGATGGCTAAAAAGTCAAGGTGTTAGCGATCAAGAAATGTTAAAAACTTTTAATTGTGGTGTGGGTTTTTGTTTAATAGTAAAACGTTCAAACTACAAAAAAGTAATTAGATTATTTCCAAAAAAATATAAACCGTATGTCATTGGAAAAATTACAAAAAATTCAGAAAAAGTAAAATTGAGTGGAAAAGTTATCTGGTAAAAAAAATACAGCAGTTTTAATAAGTGGTAGAGGTAGTAATCTAAGATCACTAGTTAAATATTCAAAAACGAAAAAATCTTTAATTAGAATCGTTTTAGTTGTCTCTAATAATTTTAGTGCAAAAGGATTAGATTATGCAAATAAGTCTAAGATCAATAATGTCTTTATTAAAGATTCTAATAAAAAAAGTTTTGAAGATCGTTTGTTAAAATTATTAAAAAAGAATAATGTTAATTTGATTTGTTTAGCTGGATTTATGAAAATACTATCAGGTAGTTTTATAAGAAAATTTAATAAACCTATACTTAATATTCACCCTTCTCTTCTTCCTAAGTATAAAGGCCTAAATACACACAATAGAGCAATTCAAAATAAAGACAAATACTCTGGAGCTACAGTTCATATCGTCAATGAAAAATTAGATTCAGGTAAAATTATATTACAAAAAAAAGTAAAAATTGTAAAATCTGACAGTGGAAAAAGTTTAGAAAAAAAAGTTTTAAAAATTGAGCATAAAATATACTCGAAAGCAATTATTAAATTATTAGCTAGTGATTAAAAAAAAAATCTAATTCAATCTTAGCATTTTCAAGACTGTCTGAACCATGAACAGAGTTTTTATCAATTGAAATACCGTATTTTTTCCTCAAAGTGCCTTCCTCTGCATCAACTGGATTTGTGGCACCCATTAACTTTCTATTTTCTGCAACTGCATTTTCTCGTTGTAAAGTCATGACAACAATTGGTCCTGATGATAAATAAGTGCATAAATCGTTATAAAATGGTTTGGACTCATGTACTTTATAAAATTTTTCAGCTTCCTCTTTAGATATATGGATTTTTTTTTCTTTTATAATTTCAAATTCTTTATTTATAAATTCCTGCTTAATCTGATCCTGAAGATTTCTTTCAACTGCATCTGGTTTAATTATCGATAGAGTTTGCTCAATATTACTCATAGTTATCCTCAATTAATTTATTTAACAATCTAACTCCATAACCAGTTGCACCTCCAGAGTTAAGTGCTCCTCCATATTTTGAAAATGCCATGCCAGCAATATCTAAGTGGGCCCAAGGAGTTTTATTTATTATGAACCTCTGTAAAAATTGTGCTGCTGTAGTCGAACCTGCTCCACCTATATAATTAATATTTTGCATATCTGCGTTTTTAGAATTTATTAATTTGTCAAAGTTTTCGTTTAAAGGCATTCTCCAAAGTTTTTCCTCAACACTTTCGCCTGCATTAATTAATTGTTTGGATAATTTATCATTATTTGAAAATAGACCTGCGTATTCTGAGCCAAGAGAAACAATTATAGCTCCAGTCAATGTTGCTAAATCAATAATAAATTGTGGCTTAAATTTTTCTTCTGTAAATGTTAAAGCATCAGCTAAAACTAATCTACCTTCAGCATCTGTATTTAAAATTTCAATAGTTTTTCCACTGTAAGATTTTACTATATCTCCAGGTCTTTGAGCATTTCCACTAACCATATTTTCTACAAGACCCACAACGCCGACTGCATTAATTTTAGATTTTCTTAACGCAAGTGTTTTCATTAAACCAACAACCGTTGCTGAGCCTGCCATATCATATGTCATGTCTTCCATAAATTTTGCTGGTTTTAATGAATAGCCCCCAGTATCAAAACACACACCCTTTCCGACGAAACCTAATGGTTTAGATTTATTTTTTGCACCATTCCACTCTATTGTAACTAAATACGAACCTCTAACACTTCCTTGGCCAACACCCAATAAAGCATTCATACCCATCTGTTTTAATTTTTTTTGATCATATACGCTAACCTTTAATCCAAATTTTCTTAATTTGGTTATTCGTTTTGCATATTCATCTGGATGAAGTACATTTCCTGGTTCAGACACAAGATCCCTGGTTAGAAAAACACCTTCTAGAAGAGAATTTAGTTTTTTTCTTAATACATTTGATTTTTTGGATTTATCTCCAACTATATATAAATTTGTAACTACATCTTTTGATTTATCAGTTTTATAAACATTAAAATTATAGGATTTAAGTTGTGTGCCATGCAATAACTTTTCTAATTGTACATGAGTAAGATGAGAAGAATTTGAGTCAAAAAAAGATTTATCAATTTTATTATTTTTCAAAAAAATATATAGTTCGGATCCAAGCTTTTCGTAATCTAAGGAAGATTTAGAATTTATACAATTAACAAAAATATAGGTTTTACTGTTTATATTTTGAATGAGGAACTTTTTCTCTAAAAATAATTTATTTGTGAATATAGAATTATTTAAGTTTTTAGTTATTCTGTTTTTCTTTTTTTTATCTTTTAATAGAATAACCTCGTTATCATTAGCAGCTTTTGGTGCTTTTGTTACAAATTCTAATTTTAGCTTCATTTTTTTGAAATATTTAATAGATATTGTTGTATATTTAATAAATTACTAATTTCAATGAATAAATTAATATTTCGTAAATTATCTTTTGATATTTTAGGTTTTTTTATATTATCCTCCTTAGCCATAACTTCAATTGTTTGGGTTATTCAAGGGGTAAACTTATTGGACTTGATAACTGAAAAAGGACACTCAATAAAAGTATATTTTTTTTATAGCACTTTAAATATACCAAAGATTTTTAGTAAATTGTTAATATTTACTTATTTTTTAACATTATTTGTTATCATTAATAAATATGAAGAAAATAATGAAATATTAGTTTTTTGGACAAATGGCATAAAAAAAATTTCTTTTATAAACTTCATTGGAATTTTCTCTATTTTTATTGTTCTATTACAGCTTTTATTAAATTTATACTTAGTGCCACACACACAAGATATTGCACAGCAATATTTGAAAAGTTCTTCCATGGATTTTTTACCTAGGTTAATAGAAGAAAAAAAATTTTCCAATGTTTCAAAAAATTTAACAATATTTGTAGAAAAATATGATGATGAAACTTTAGAAGGAATATACATTAAAGAAAAATTAGGAAATGATAATTACAAAATAATTGTCTCAAATAAAGGAAATTTAATTCAAAGTAACAATAATTATAGTTTCAAACTTTTTAATGGAAGAATCACCAATATAAATGAAGGTGGTAGTTATAATATTGGTTTTAAAGAAACTGATTATAAATTATCTGAATTAAATTCGAAAACTAGAAAAACAAAAAAACTAAGTGAAACTAAAAGTATATACTTAATCGAATGTCTCAAAAAATTTTTAGAAAATAGGAAAGCTACAAATTTAAGATGTGGAACTAAAAGTGATTTCTTATTAAAAGATATTTACGAAGAAATCTTTAAACGTATAATTAACCCTATTTATATAATCGTATTATCACTTATAAGTTCATTGATAATACTAAAATCAAAAATAACATTTTTTCAAAATTATTTTAAGTTCTTTCTTTTTATTATTGGATTTGTAATTATACTAATGTCAGAATTAGCTTATAAATTAATTGAATATCCATTTTATTTTGAAATTATTTCAATAACATTGCCTTTATTAGCAATTTTAGTGTTTTATTTATTTATATTAATTAAATCAAAGTTTAATCTTGAGTATTTATGAAATTTAAAAAATATCAATCATATATCTTTTCGCTATTTACAAAATATTTTTTATTAGTCAGTGTTATTTTTTTTTGTGTAGTCGTAATAGTTAATATTTTTGAAGAAATAAAGTTTTCAGAAAAATATCAAGCAGAAGTATATTATTCAATTTATTTATCATTATTGAACGCTCCTTCTTTGATGTTTGAAATATTTCCATTTATATTTTTAATTTCAGTAAAGATTTTTTATATAAATTTAGTTGACCGTAATGAATTAAGCATATTGAACACTAATGGTATAAGTAATTACAACATAATTGGCTTATTAACTATTATAACGATTATATTAGGCTTAATTTTAGTACTTTTATTTTATTCATTTTCATCTAATTTAAAGAGTAAATATCTTGATATCAAAAATAGATTTTCTAACACAAATGAATATTTAGCAGTAGTAAATGATGACGGGCTTTGGATTAAGGAAGAGATAGATGAAACTTTATATATTATTCATGCTGAGAAGTTTGATAAAGACAAATTAAGGTCAATTACTATAACAGAAACAGATAAATACTTTAATAATAAAAATACGTTAACTGCAGAGACAGCAAATATAATCTCAAAAAATTGGCAACTAAAAGATGTAATTGTTTTAAACGACAAAGGAATAAAGAAAAATTTAAAAAGCTACTTACATAACTCATCATTTAATGGTGAAATTATTTCAAATTTATTTTCAAATCTAAATTCATTAAATATTTATGAATTACATAATTTATCTAGTAGCTATTTAAAGATAGGCTATTCAAACACAGATATAAAGATTCATTTAAACAGAATATATAGTATGCCTATTTTTTATATTCTTATGACAATATTAGGTTTCATAATTATAAATAAATTGAAGAAAATAAAATCTAAATTTTTTGTTATTGTTTTTGGAATATTTGTATCGGTGATTGTATATTATTTAAATTATTTTTCTGGCGTTCTAGGAAATAAAGGAGCCTTACCAATATATTTATCTGTTTGGTTGCCGATGATAATACTTTTTTTGATATGTAATATTGGAGTTTTAAAAGTTAATGAGAATTAATAAATTATTCATATATTTGACTTTTCTTTTTTTCACAACATCAACCTTATTTTCTGATGAAATAGAATTTGAAGCATCAAATATGGATATAAAAGATGATGGTAATACTATACTTGCTTATAATTCTAAAACAATAATACTAAATGAAAATATAACTATAACTTCTAAAAAAGCGAAATATATTAAAGACAAAAAAATAATTATTTTTGAAGATGATGTTTTTTTTGATGACAAAAAAAATAAATTAACTATTCAAAGTCAAAAGATTTCATACGATAAAGATAAAGATCTAATTTATAGTAATAATGAAACATTCTTTGATATTGAAAACAAATATAAAATAAAATCTAATGATGTATTTTTTAATCGTAAAATAAATGAAATATATAGTGACAAAGCAACAACAC
>CACBMY010000031.1 GCA_902540545.1 uncultured Pelagibacteraceae bacterium | reverse complement strand
TAAAAAACAAAAAAACCTGCTTTTATTTATCAACAAAAAATTGAGATCCAGTGGTGTATCTCCTTCCTATGAGGAAATGAAGGAATCACTAAATTTAAAGTCAAAATCTGGAATTCATAGATTAATTAGTGCCTTAGAAGAGAGAGGTTTTATTAAAAGATTAGCTCATAAAGCTAGAGCTCTAGAAGTAATTAAGTTACCAGAAACTGCTTCAGCAAATGATATTTATAACAGTTTTTCTCCAAGTATAATCAAAGGTGGACTTGATGAAAGTTCAAACCAAAATATTTCTGAAAACAATGAGATACCAGTGTTAGGTAAAATTGCTGCAGGCACACCTGTTGAAGCAATTCAAAACGAAGTTTCTAGAATACCTTTGCCATCTAATATTGAGAAAAAAGGAGAATATTTTGGTCTAAAAGTGCAAGGAGATTCAATGATTGAGGCTGGGATAAATGATGGTGATACAGTCATTGTGAAAAAAGCTGACACAGCTGAAAATGGAAAAATCGTAGTCGCATTAATTGATGATCATGAAGCAATGCTTAAAAGAATTAGAAGAAAAGGTAAGACAGTAGCCTTGGAAAGCGCTAACAGAAATTACGAAACAAAAATATTTGGTCCTGATAGAGTTAAAGTTCAAGGAATTTTAGTATCTTTATATAGAAACTTTTCCTAAAATAGTCTAAATAAACCTGATGAAAATAGTAGCAACTAGATTTGCTCCGTCGCCTACTGGGCCTTTACATATTGGAGGAGTAAGAACAGCTTTATTCAACTGGCTTTATTCAAAAAATAAGGGTGGTAAATTTTACTTACGAATAGAGGATACCGATAAAGAAAGGTCTAAAGAGGAATTCAAAAATCAAATAATAGATTCATTAAATTGGATAGGAATAGATTATGAGGATGGTGAATATATTCAGTCAAATAAAATAGATGACCATATAAATGTAGCCAATGAATTGTTAAAAAAAGGTTTGGCTTATAAATGTTACTGTTCTAGTGATGAAATTGAAGAACAAAAAAAAAGGGCGAAACAAAAAAAAATACCGTATATTTATAATAGAAAATGGAGAGATAAGAGTGAATCAGATGCTCCAAAAGAAATTGAACCTGTAATTAGATTTAAAAGTAAAGTTGAAGGAAAATCTATTTTAAATGATTTAGTCCAGGGAAAAATAGAGATAGAAAATAATACTATTGAAGATTTTGTTATATTAAGAGCAGATGGATCGCCAACTTATAATTTATCAGCATCAGTAGATGATCATTTAATGGGTATGACACATATAATTAGAGGTGATGACCACAAAATAAATACATTTAAACAAATACAAATTTATGATGCTATGAATTGGAAATTACCTTCTTTTGCTCACATACCACTAATTCATACTCTAGATGGAAAAAAACTGTCAAAAAGAGATAATGCATCAACATTAGATGACTATTCCAAAATAGGAATAATGCCTAATGCTCTCAGAAATTATCTTCTTAGATTAGGATGGTCATACCAAGATAAGGAAATTTTTGATTTAGAGGAAAGTATCAAATACTTCAATTTAGAAGGAATTGGTAAATCACCATCAAAATTAGATATTAGTAGGATTTATTCAATGAATGAACACTATATAAAAAATATTGATGAAAATGATCTATTTAATTTTTTAAAAAAGTATTGTGAGATATATAAAGAAAAATTGCCTGATATAGCTCAAAAAAAAATAAGAAATTCTCTACATTTCTTAAAAAATAAAGCAAAAACTCTAGAAGATATTTACAAAAACTCTAAGTTTTTGGTAAATGACAAAGTTCAAATCGAAGAAGAAGACAAAAAACTTTTAGATGAGGCAGCTTTTAAAATTATCAAATTATTTAGTGAAGATATAAATAAAGTTTCAGGTTTTACTAGAGAAACACTAGAACCGATAATTAAAAATCTAATAAAAAATAATAATACAAATTTTAAAGGAGTTGGACAACCATTAAGAATATGTCTAACAGGATCAAAATTTGGACCAGGAATATATGATATATTGTGTTCACTTGGAAAAGAGGAAGTTTCTAAAAGATTATCGCAAATAAGATAGCAAAACATTAGATGCTTCATTGCTTGATGAAGTGGATGGTCTTAAAGCGTCAATAGTCCTATTAACTTGTTTTAATTGTTCATTTATAAGTTTAGGTTTTTTTAGTAAATAGTTAACTGTTTTATATATTTCATCTGAGTTGCATTCTTGTTGTAAAAGTTCAGGAATAACTTCTTTATTGTTAATAATATTTATCATATTTGCAAACTTTATTTTTAAAAATAACTTAGCTATAAAAAAATTTAAAAAATTCATTTTATAAATTATTATTGATGGTATACCATATTTACAAACTTCGAGTGAAACTGTACCTGATTTTACTATTGCGAACATCGATTTTTTAATTGTAGCAATTTTAATTTTTTCATTTGAAATTAAATCAACATTTTTAAAATTATTTTTTTTTAATATTTGTGATAAATAATCTTTTGAATTTTCAGTTGCATGAAAAATGTAATTATAATCAATATTTTCTTTATTCATTTTTTTTATGAAATCAATAAGTATAGGAACATGTGATTTCAATTCCGACAATCTACTACCAGGAAAAATAGATATTATTTTTCCATTTAATAATTCATTAATTTCAATTTTTTCATGATTTTTATTATCTAATATAGGATGACCAACAAATGTATTTTTTAATTTTTCCTTGTCAAAATATTTCTTTTCAAAATTGAATAGTAAAAGTATATGATCTAAGTAGCTTTTCATTTTTTTTACCCTACTCTCTCGCCAAGCCCAAACTTTTGGGGCAATAAAATGAATTGTTTTAACATCTGGTTTTTTTAATTTAATTATTTTTGACACACGAAGGGTAAAATCGGGACTATCAACGCTAAACAATATATCTGGACCAAAATCTAAAATTTTTTTTACAGTTTCATTAATTTTTGCTTTTATCTTAAAAATATTTAATAATACGTCTGTAAAGGCTATATAAGTAATATCTTTCTGATCATATATTGACTTAATACCTATGGAATTTAAATGTTGGCCGCCAACAGCTAAATATTCAATGTCATTTTTAGTCTTTTTTAACTCTTTAATAACTTCAGAAGCTAATTTATCACCTGAAGGTTCACCAGTTAAAATAAAAATCTTCTTCATTTAGCTATAACAAAAATGTCATTTTTATTTGCAAATTTAAGTCCTTCTTGCTTATCTAAAAATATATTTTGACCTGATTTAACAACAATTCCTTTTATATTTGCCTTTTTACAATCTTTTAATGTATCTAAACCAATTGTTGGTAAATCAACTCGCAAATCTTGCTTAGATTTAGGCATCTTTAGCAAAAGTTTATTTTTTAGATTGTTTTTTCTAATTGATTTTAACATATCCTTTGTACCTTTTCTTTTTTCAAAAGATATAATCTTCTGATTATTAATAACTAATGCCTGAACATGATTGAGCGAATTTGATTTTTTCAGAATTTCAATACCCTTTTTGATAGTAAATTTATCAGTCATACTAGGCTTCAATTTTGTATGG
This sequence comes from uncultured Pelagibacteraceae bacterium, assembly GCA_902540545.1. GTDB lineage: Bacteria > Pseudomonadota > Alphaproteobacteria > Pelagibacterales > Pelagibacteraceae > Pelagibacter. Next base: position 3,011 of record CACBMY010000031.1, on the reverse strand, counting down.
CATCCTTTACTAAGAGTTAATTCAGGATTATAAGTATTTAATTTAATCACTTTAATTTTGTTTTCTGATAAAATATTTATTAATTCCTTTAGAATTGCTGCATCACCAATCTTTGATGCCTTAATAATTCTTGGAATATAATAAATTCCTTTAAGATCTAATTTTAATTTTGATATTCTAGGTTTGACAATATTGCCGGCAAATATAACCTTATTACATCTTTTTAATTTAATTAAATCTAAAATTTTTCCAAATTTTCCAATATTTATAAAATAACTATTCTTATCTTTTTTGAATTTATTATTTTTTGACAAATCTATTATAAAATATTTAATTTTCTTTTTTTTTAAACTTTTTAAGATTTCTATAGGTAGTTGATTTTCACCGAAGAATAATCCTATCATTATAAATAATTAAAATTTATTACTATTCTATATTTAGTATCAGTATGATCTACAGCGCAATGTTTGAGATTTGAGTCAAATTCAACAACTCTATTTTCTTGACTGGGAATTTTATCGCCCCTATCAAATAAGGTATATCCATTATTTGTATTAAGATAAAAAATTGCAGTTTTACAATCTTTAAAATCAACGTGCATATCTGATTGAATGTGTTCATTTTGTTTTAATGTCAAATTTGCTTTTATCCTAATTATTTCTTTTACACTTAATTTTTTTAAAATTGGATGAAGTATATCAAAGTGTTTTGAAAGAACTTTACCTTTAGCTACAAATAAATGGTAAAATTGATAGTTGTCATCTCCTTCATGTACTTTAAATGGCATAAAATACCATGGAAAATTAGAAAGATGAAAAGTTTTGTTAATATTTTCAAATTGGGATTTATCCAAAAAATTATCAGTTATTTTCATTTTTATTTATAGGTAATGATATAGGTCTTTTTTTATTAGAATTGATAAAATCTATAATAGTTTTGACATATTTATTTTCTTTTAAACTTTTTTCAAGTTTTTCAATATTGGATCTAAAATTTTGATTACTGAATACAATATTGTAAAAATTTTGTAATATTTTAATATCTTTATTTGAAACCTTTAACCTTCTTAGTCCTATAAGATTTAAACCAGACAAATTATTTCTATTTCCTATTGACAGTCCAAATGGAATTACATCACTTAATACTCCTGTCATTCCACCTACCATAGCTAATTGTCCTATTCTTGAAAACTGATGTACAGCACAGCTTCCACCAATTATAGCTTTGTCTTCAATGGTTACGTGACCACCGACTTGAACATTATTAGCCAAAACTATTCCATTTCCTAGATTACAATCATGAGCTACGTGACAATATACCATTAACAAATTATCATTTCCTAAACGTGTCACTGTCCCGCCAGCAGAAGTACCAGGATTTATATTTACATATTCTCTAAATTTATTACCATTTCCAATAATTATTGAGTTATCCTCACCTTTATATTTTAAATCTTGTGGTGGTGTTCCTATTGAAGCGAAAGGGTATATATCATTATTTCTTCCAATTTTTGTATTACCAACTAGGTTCACGTGAGAATGTAATTTAGTACCATCACCAATTTCAACTTTTGGTCCCACAACACAATAGGGACCTATTTCTACATTTTCAGAAATTTGAGCATTCTTATCAACTATTGCTGTTTTATGGATCACCTTAATAAAATAACAAATTTATAATTTATTACTTATCAATAATTCCTACTATTTATTTCTTTCTATCAACTATTGTTGCAGCCCACTGAGCATCAGCCATTTTTTTTCCTTTAACTATAGCTTCACCTTTATACTTCCATACTCTTCCATGTGATCTAACTGCTTCTATATTTAACTCTAATTTGCAATCAGGGATAACAGGATTTCTAAATCTAGCCTTATCAATTGTCATTAAAAATACTAATTTGTTTTCATATGTTTTTTTATCAATGCCAGCTGCTGTTAAAGCTGCTGCAGCTTGACCAAATGCTTCTACTATTAATACCCCAGGCATAACAGGTTCATCTGGAAAATGTCCCTGAACAAAAAAGCTATTTTTTGTAACATTTACAATTGCAGTTGCTGACTTGAGTTTTTTAATATTTACTAATTCATCTATTAATAGCATTGGCTCTCTATGAGGCAGTAGCTCTTTAATTTGATTTTTATTTAATGTATCAGTCATTTTATTTATTTTCTTTTAAGAATTTTCTTATATCTTTAGCAGGATATCCCATCACTTTCGAATTGTCTGTTATATTTTTGATGACACCGCTACCACCACCGATTTTCACATTATTACCAACTTTTATATGACCAGAGATACCAGCTTGACCACCAATTTGAACGTGATTACCTATTTTTGAACTTCCTGCAAAACCAACTTGACCTGTAATAATACAATTTTTACCTATATTAACATTATGTGCTACATGAACTTGATTATCTAGATACGTGTTTTGTCCAATAATAGTATTTGAAATGGATCCTCTATCAATTGTATTATTGCAGCCAATTTCAACATTATCTTCAACCAAAACAATTCCAACATGGGGATATCTGATATTTATATTACTATCAGGGAAAAAACCGAAACCTTTTTTTCCAATAATAGATCCATCTAAAATTCTTACATTATTACCAATAATACTATTTTTTATTAAAACATTGTTTCCAATAACGCAGTTTATACCGATTATTACATTAGACTCTATTACTGAATTATGACCAATTATTGTGTTTTTTCCTATTTTAACATTTTTTCCCAATAAAACATTATTACCAAATTTAACACTACTATATTTTTTTTTGTTAGGTTTAGTTACTGAAAAATCAACAGAGTCATTAAGAGACTCTGGATAAAATAACTTTGTAACTATAGCTACAGCTTTGAATATATTATCAATTATTATTGGTTTGCAGTAAGGAATAAGAACATTTTCATATTTTTTTTCGGTAAGTATATATTTAGCCTTTGTTTTTTTTAAAATTTCTAAATATTTAATACTATTGAAAAAAGAAATATCTCTAACACCT
>CACBMY010000030.1 GCA_902540545.1 uncultured Pelagibacteraceae bacterium | reverse complement strand
TTTGATATATCTGTCCTCCTTGAAGATATATGCAAAAAATATGAGAAACCAAATATAAAATATTTTTTAAAAGAAAAGGTTTATTTTGATGGAAGAAAAAATTTAATCAGTAGATGCATCAATAACCTTATAGATAATTCTTTAAAATTTGCTGATAATGTTGAATTGTATCTAAAAAAAGGAAGATCAACTATTAATATTTCAATAGAAGATGATGGTCCAGGCATACCGCAAAAAGAACATCAAAATGTTTTGAAGCCATTTTATAAAATTGACAAAAGTAGATCAGAAACAAAGTCAAGCGTTGGCCTTGGCTTAGCTATATCATCTGATGTAGTAAAATCACATGGTGGAGATCTTAAATTTGATAAGTCTAGTTTAGGTGGATTAAAAGTTATTATTTCTTTGCCCGTTTAGTTTTTTTTTTTATTTTTTTTTCAGCAATTTTTTTTTCCAATTTTTCAATTCTTTTATTTAATATATCAATTTCATCTTTACTTACTAAATTCATTTTAAGGATAATTTCTTCTTTTTTTGAGCGTAAAATATTTACGACTTCATCACTAAAATCTTTGTAGTTGACCAGTCCTTCTTCCAAAAATTTTGCAAATTTATCAAATACGAATCTTGATTTTGACATAATAATTTCTTATCAAAGTTTAAGTAATATTTATAATATTACAATTAAATGTTTATTAATAATTTTGACCCAGTCGCCTTTGAGATCTTTTCATTTGAAATTAGATGGTATTCCTTGTCTTATATATTTGGCTTAGTATTTGGCTGGTATTTTGCAAAGAACAAACTTATCAAAGATAGTACTCAAAAAGAATATTTTGACGATTATATAACTTATTTGATCATAAGTATCATACTTGGTGGAAGACTTGGATATGTGATTATTTATGACCCGATTTATTTTATAAGTAACCCAGTTGAGATTATAAAAATTTGGCAAGGAGGCATGTCTTTTCACGGTGCACTAATTGGAATTATTATAGGAACTCATTTCTTCTGCAAAAATAAAAATCAAAATATTTTTAGTTATTTAGATGTGGTTGCCGTTTGTTCTCCTATAGGAATTTTTTTAGGAAGAATATCAAATTTTATAAACTCAGAACTTTATGGCATAGAAACAAATGTACCATGGTCAGTAAAGTTTATAAAAATTGATGATTTAAATCGACATCCTTCACAAATTTATGAGGCAATATTTGAGGGGGTTGTTCTATTTATTATTTTAAGTATGTTGTTTAATAGATTAAGGAATACACCTGGTATTATTTCAGGTTATTTTTTAATTTTATACTCATTTTTTAGATTTGTTATCGAGTTCTTCAGAGAACCCGATCAACAACTAGGTTATTTACTTTTCAATTTAAGTATGGGGCAAATAATAAGTTGTATAGCACTAACCTGCGGATTATTTATCATCTATTATAAAAATGCTGATAGGACACAATAAAAAAATCTCATTGGACAGATTTATTTACAAATCTTTGTATGACAAAGATAATGGTTATTATATTAAAAAAAATCCTTTCGGAAAAAAAGGTGACTTCATAACATCTCCTAATATTTCTGTTCTTTTTTCAGAAATGATATCTATTTGGTTAATTTCATTTTGGGAGAATTTAAAAAAACCAAAAAAAATAAATATTGTAGAGCTGGGTGCAGGTAATGGTGAGATGATGTCACAAATTATAAAAACTTTAAATAATTTTAGTGAAATTAGTTTATCTGCTAATTTCTTAATTTTAGAAAAAAGTCCATTGCTGATAAAAATTCAGAAGAGTAAAATAGATAAGAAAAAAAGCAAGTTGGATAAGAAATTTAAAAGAAATTCCAAAGACTCCAACTATATTCTTGGCTAATGAGTTTTTTGATGCTTTTCCTATCAAACAGTTTTTAAAAAAAAGTGATAATTGGTATGAAAAATATGTAGCATACAAAAAAAATAAGTTTGAAGTTTGTGATCAAAAAGTGTCGTTAAAAGTAATTGAGAAATATTTAGGTAAAAATATAGAAAAAGAAAAATTTGTTGAATATTCACCTTCGGCAATGAAATTTGTTAACGAAATAGCTAATTTTATTTTTAAAAATAATGGTGGTTTATTAATGATAGACTATGGCTTTACAAGTGGAAAAATGAAAAATACTTTGCAAAGTGTTGAGAAGCACAGAAAAATTAGTTTTTTAGAAAATCCCTATAACTCGGATATTACTCATTTGATAAATTTTAAAATGTACAAGAAAGAGTTTGCAAATTCTAATTTGAAATCTTTAATAACTACCCAAGGTAATTTCTTAACTAAATTAGGAATATTAAAAAGAGCTGAGATAATAAGTAAAAATTTACAATTTAGTAAGAAAGCGGACATATTTTATAGAATAAAAAGATTAATTGATGAAAAATATATGGGCTCTTTGTTTAAAGTTTTATTTGTAAGCAAATCTAAAAATAATTTTAATTTGGGTTTTAAGTGATTAAGTCAAAAATTTTTAGAGATCAAAAATCCATTTCACATTATTTTTTCAATAGATTAGGAGGTACCTCAAAAGGAATCTACAAAAGTTTAAATTGTGGAAAAGGTTCAAAAGATAAAATTGCTAATATAGGTAAAAATTTAAAAATAGTTTCAAGAAAAATAGGCTGCAAAAGTAGGAATCTAGTTTCTCTTAATCAAATTCACAGCAATAGAGTTCTTAAAATTAATAATGTTCCAAAAAAAAAATTGACTGGAGACGCGATGATTACAAATAAACAAAATATTGCGATTAGTATACTTACTGCAGATTGTGCGCCAATTCTAATTATAGAAAAAAAACAAAAATTTGTTGGTGCAATACATGCTGGGTGGAAAGGTGCTTTTAAGGGAATAGTAAAAAAAACAATTCAGCTTTTAAAAAAAAATGGATGCTCAGAGAAAGATATGATTGCTTGCATTGGACCATGTATAAAAAAAAATAGTTACGAGGTAAAAAATGATTTTTTAAAATTGTTTAAGGATAAAAATAAAAAAAATGTGAATTTCTTCACATTTAAAAAGAAAAAAATTTATTTTGATTTAAGCAAATATATAAAATCTCAATTTTATGAAAATGGAGTTAAAAAAATAGATATAATAAGGAAAGATACCTACGCTCCAAAAAATAACTTTTTTAGTTCTAGGAGATCAAAAAAAAATAAACATAACGATTATGGTAGAAATATTTCTGCAATTATGATTAAATAGGTTATCTCGGATGAAAATTCTCACAGGAAACAGTAATAAACATCTTAGTCAAAAAATATCTAAATTTTTAAAAAATAGACTAGTAAATTCAAATATTAGAAAATTTGCGGATGGAGAAATCTATATCGAAATTAATGAAAATATTAGAGGCAATAGTATTTTTTTAATTCAATCCGTTTCATCTCCTGCAAATGACAATTTAATGGAACTACTACTGTCGATTGATGCTTTAAAAAGATCATCCGCCAAAAATATAACTGCTGTGATACCATATTTTGGATATGCAAGACAAGATAGAAAGGTAGTTCCTAGAACATCTATATCTGCAAAACTTGTATCTAATCTTATTGCAAAAGCAGGAGCAGATAGAGTCGTTACAGTTGATTTACACTCTGGACAAATTCAAGGATTTTTTGATATTCCAGTAGATAACTTATTTGCAACTCCAATATTTGCTAGACATATAAAAAAGAAATTAAAAAAAAATAATATAATCTGTGTTGCTCCAGATGTCGGTGGTACTGCAAGAGCAAGGGCTTTAGGAAAATTGTTAAATGTAGATTTAGCAATAGTAGACAAAAGAAGACCAGCTCCTGGAAAGTCAGAAGTAATGAATGTAATTGGAAATGTGAAAAATAAAACTTGTATATTAGTTGATGATATAATCGACTCTGGTGGAACAATTGTAAATGCAGCTTCTGAATTAAAAAAAAGAGGAGCTAAAGATGTTCATGTGTATGTAACACATGGTGTATTAAGTGGTAATGCCATTGAAAAAATTAAGAAATCTTCGATAAAAAATTTAGTTGTAACTGATACAATAGATAATTCAATGAAAGTTAAAAAAGCTAAGAATATTGAGGTATTAACAATCTCTAATTTGGTTGGAGAAGCTATTAAAAGAATATCTAATTCTACTTCAGTATCAGATCTATTTAAATAATTTACTTGTAAAATTTAGTTTCATAAGTTAAAAACCCGTCACTTTATGAGTTTATTAGCAGCCACAATAAGAGAAACTAAAACTAAAGGTGAAGTAAAATCACTTAGAAGTAAAGGTATGGTTCCAGGAATAATTTATGGTGGAGAAGAGCCAAATCAAAAAATCTCTGTTTCTGTTAAAGAAGTAAAAAATTTATTAAATAAAGAAAATATTTTATCAAATATAATTTCAATTAATATTGATGGGAAAGAACAAAAAGTTTTACCAAGAGTTATTGATTTTGACACAGTTACAGATGAGCCTATACATTTAGATTTTTTAAGAATTGTCAAAGGTGCAAAAGTAATTTTAGAAATTCCAGTTAAATTTATAAACCATGAATTATCACCAGGATTAAAAAGAGGTGGAGTTTTGAATATCGTAAGACGAAAAGTGGAATTAAGATGTCCTACAGAAAATATACCAACAGAGTTAGTTGTAGATTTAAATAACTTAGATATTGGAGCAAGTATTAAAATATCTTTTGTAAATTTACCTGAAAATGTAACACCTACAATTCAAGGAAGAGACTTTGTTATCGCGACTGTAGCAGCTCCAACAGTTGTCAAAGAACCTGAAAAACCAGCTGAGGCTGAGGGAGAAGGCGGAGAAGCTGCAGAGGCAGCTGCGGATGGAGATGCTAAAACTGAAGAGGGTGCAGAAAAAGCTGCGGATGGAGATAAAGGAAAAGAAGAAGGAAAAGCTCCAGCAGAGAAAAAATAATAATCTGTGAAAATAATTATAAAATAAAATGTTGTTACTCGTAGGTTTGGGTAATCCAACCCCAAACAGTCATAATAATAGACATAATATAGGTTTTAAAGTTGTAGATGCCATAAATCAAAAATTTGGTCTTTCAAAGCAAAAACCAAAATTTAAGGGTTTACTTACAACAGGTAATATCGGGGAAAAGAAAATTTATGCCATCAAACCTCTGACTTTCATGAACAACTCAGGAATATGTATCAGAGAACTGCTTGAATATTTCAAAATAGATGCAGAAGATGTCATTGTTTTTCATGATGATTTAGATGTAGAGTTTGGAAAAATAAAGGCAAAGTTTGGGGGATCAAGTGCAGGTCACAATGGGGTTGCTTCAATAGATAAATTTATTGGAAAAGATTATTCAAGAGTGAGAATTGGGATTGGAAAGCCAGAGAATAAAATGTCTGTATCAGACTTTGTTTTAAATGATTTTTCTGATGATGAACAAGAACACTTAGAAAAAATTACCCACAATATAATTGACTCTATTGCTATTTTGATAGATAAAAAATTAGATTTATTCTCAAGCAAAGTTAACAATAATTAAATGGGTTTTAAGTGTGGTATAGTTGGTTTACCAAATGTTGGTAAATCTACTTTATTTAATGCACTCACAAATTCAAGTAAAGCTCAAGCAGCTAATTTTCCTTTTTGTACGATAGATCCAAATATAGGTGTAGTTCCTGTGCCAGATTATAGGTTAGATGAATTGGTTAAAATTTCAAATTCAAAAAAAAAAATAAATACTACAATATCTTTTGTTGATATAGCAGGATTAGTAGAAGGAGCCTCTAAAGGTGAAGGATTAGGTAACAAATTCTTATCCCATATAAGAGAAGTAGATGCTGTTATTCATTTAATTAGATGTTTTGACTCAGATGATATTCAAAATGTAAATCCAACAGTTAATCCAATTAGAGATTTAGAAATAATTGAAACAGAAATGTCTTTAGCAGATTTGGAATCTATTCAAAAAAGACTAGATAAGAAAAATAAAAAAAATAATGATGAAAATCAGAACCAAATTCTAGAAAGAGCCCAGAATTTAATTAATGATAATAATGATATAAATAAATTATACGATGAATTTGATAAAAAAGATGTTAAATTATCAGGATTATTGTCAATAAAGCCTAAATTGTATGTTTGTAATGTTGATGAAAACAGCATTGATAAAGGCAACGATTATACAAAAAGTTTTATTGAAAAATATGGTTCTAAAAACACTCTAACTATTTCAGCAGAAATAGAAAATCAATTAAATGAACTAGAAAATGAAGAAAGAAAAAACTATATGAAAATGATTAACGTTCATGATACTGGATTAAATTTATTAATTAAAAAAGGATATGACCTTTTATCTTTAGAGACGTTTTTTACTTCAGGAATTGAGGAGACAAGGGCTTGGACAATTAACAAAAATTGCATGGCACCTCAAGCAGCAGGTATAATTCATACAGATTTTGAAAAAGGTTTTATAAGAGCAGAAACAGTATCTTATCAAGATTTCGTTGGTAGTGGTGGTTGGTTAAAATCAAGAGAAAGCGGCAAAATGAGATTGGAAGGTAAAGATTATATCGTTAAAGATGGGGATGTTTTAAACTTTAGGTTCAACACGTGACCATATCTTTTTCATTGTAAAATAAACCAATACAGTCAATATTATCAAATAAGCTATAACTCTAAATCCTGTTTTATGTCTTTGCTCTAAATGTGGTTCTGCTGACCACATCAGAAAATTTGTAACATCTTTAGACATTTGCTCAGCTGTAGCTTTTGTTCCATCTGTATACTCAATTAAATCATCAGATAAAGGAGCTGGCATTTTAATTTTATTA
>CACBMY010000029.1:5000-7318 GCA_902540545.1 uncultured Pelagibacteraceae bacterium | reverse complement strand
TTAATTTGTCAATATTTTAAGAAGAGAAGTGTGGACGGTTAAGGTTACCAAAATTTGTCGTACACACTTCAAATTTACATAAATATTTTTCTTAGTATTTATGTAGAAGCTAGTGTGCGCCGTTTTTAAACTTGAGAGTTTGATCATGGCTCAGAACGTACGCTGGCGGCACGCCTTATACATGCAAGTCGAACGAAGTAGCAATACTTAGTGGCAGACGGGTGAGTAACATGTAGGTATCTTCCCTTTGGTGAGGAATAACACGAGGAAACTTGTGCTAATACCTCATAAGTCTTTACGGAGAAAGCTTTATGCGCCAAAGGATGAGCCTGCACTTGATTAGTTTGTTGGTGGGGTAATGGCCTACCAAGACTGTGATCAATAGCTGATCTGAGAGGATGATCAGCCACATTGGGACTGAGACACGGCCCAAACTCCTACGGGAGGCAGCAGTAGGGAATATTGCACAATGGAGGAAACTCTGATGCAGCGATGCCGCGTGAGTGAAGAAGGCCCTTGGGTTGTAAAGCTCTTTCGTCGGGGAAGAAAATGACTGTACCCGAATAAGAAGGTCCGGCTAACTTCGTGCCAGCAGCCGCGGTAATACGAAGGGACCTAGCGTAGTTCGGAATTACTGGGCTTAAAGAGTTCGTAGGTTGTTAAAATAGTTGGTGGTGAAATCCCAGAGCTTAACTCTGGAACTGCCATCAAAACTTTTTAGCTAGAGTATGATAGAGGAAAGCAGAATTTCTAGTGTAGAGGTGAAATTCGTAGATATTAGAAAGAATACCAATTGCGAAGGCAGCTTTCTGGATCATTACTGACACTGAGGAACGAAAGCATGGGTAGCGAAGAGGATTAGATACCCTCGTAGTCCATGCCGTAAACGATGTGTGTTAGACGTTGGAAATTTATTTTCAGTGTCGCAGCGAAAGCATTAAACACACCGCCTGGGGAGTACGACCGCAAGGTTAAAACTCAAATGAATTGACGGGGACCCGCACAAGTAGTGGAGCATGTGGTTTAATTCGAAGATACGCGCAGAACCTTACCAACACTTGACATGTTCGTCGCGACTTTAAGAGATTAAAGTTTTCGGTTCGGCCGGACGAAACACAGGTGCTGCATGGCTGTCGTCAGCTCGTGTCGTGAGATGTTGGGTTAAGTCCCGCAACGAGCGCAACCCTCACTTTTAGTTGCCATCATTTAGTTGGGCACTCTGAAAGAACTGCCAGTGATAAGCTGGAGGAAGGTGGGGATGACGTCAAGTCCTCATGGCCCTTACGTGTTGGGCTACACACGTGCTACAATGGCATTTACAATAGGAAGCAAGATGGCGACGTCAAGCAAATCCTAAAAAGATGCCTCAGTTCGGATTGTACTCTGCAACTCGAGTACATGAAGCTGGAATTACTAGTAATCGCGGATCAGCGCGCCGCGGTGAATACGTTCCCGGGTCTTGTACACACCGCCCGTCACACCATGGGAGTTGGTTCTACCTTAAGGCAAGGCATAAAACCCTTGACCACGGTATAGTCAGCGACTGGGGTGAAGTCGTAACAAGGTAGCCGTAGGGGAACCTGCGGCTGGATTACCTCCTTTCTAAGGATGATTAAGAATTTTTCTTAATCTAAAAAATAACACAGGATAATGTTGACCGTCCTCATTTCTCTTCTTAAAATTAATGTTTCACTCTTCTGCGTAAAGGGCCGGTAGCTCAGTTGGTTAGAGCACACCCTTGATAAGGGTGGGGTCGAAAGTTCGAGTCTTTCTCGGCCCACCAATAATTTCTGGGGGATTAGCTCAGCTGGGAGAGCGCCTGATTTGCATTCAGGAGGTCAGCGGTTCGATCCCGCTATCCTCCACCACGAAACATTTAGTTATTTTAAACTGTAAAGACTATTTTATATTATCAATATCTATATCCGATTGTTCGTAATTTAAGAACAATCAAAAAATATTCGAATAGATGAATATTTTTAAAAATTTAATTCAACACAGAATTTTTTTCTGTGCATAAATTAAGCGTTTAAGGGCGTGTGGCGGATGCCTTGGCACTGAAAGCCGATGAAGGACGTGGTATACTGCGATAAGTTGCGGGGAGCTGTATGCAAGTTTTGATCCGTAAATTTCCGAATGGGGAAACCCAACACTTTATGTGTTACTTTAAACTGAATTCATAGGTTTAAAGAGATAACCCGGAGAACTGAAACATCTAAGTAACCGGAGGAAAAGAAATCAATTGAGATTCCGTTAGTAGTGGCGAGCGAAAACGGAACAGGCCAGTAGACTTGTTAAAAAAATCTGAATAGTTTGGA
>CACBMY010000029.1:0-2500 GCA_902540545.1 uncultured Pelagibacteraceae bacterium | reverse complement strand
ATATCAAATCAAAAAAAATTACTAACATAATTTTGTCTGGGGGAAAATCTCCACTTGCTTTGTATTCTAAGCTATTCAGTTTAGATTTAGATTGGGACAACATAAATTTATTTTTATTAGACGAAAGATTAGTAAGTTTGAAAAGTAAAAACTCAAACTTTAATAATATAAATAAAATATTAGTTAAAAATAACTTAAATAATAAGTTAAAACCTTTAAGTTTAAATTATTTAATTGAGAATAATATTTTAAAACACAGAAAATCATTTAATAAAGGATTGACTATTTGTATATTAGGAATGGGAGATGATGGACATTTTGCTTCTATCTTTTCTAAATCCAAAAATTTTCTTAAATTAATCGATTTAAAATCCAAACCAACGTATGTTAAAATATCTAAAATTGGTAAACCAAATGTGAAAAGATTAACGATGAATTTATCAATGATAATGATGTCTACTAAAATTTATCTATTATTAAACAACAAAGTAAAATATCTAACATTCTTAAAAGCAATAAAAACTAAAAACTACCTTGAGTTTCCAATTTATTATTTAATAAAAAAAGCCAAAAAAAAAACAAAAGTCTTTTACAAATCTAAGGAATTAAAATTAAAAATAATATAAAATACAATTGGATTATTTATGAAAATTATTTGCATAGATATAGATAGCACAATCTGCAATACAACTAAGAATTACTATGCTTCTAGTACTCCAAAAAAAAATGTAATTAATTTTATTAATAAATTATATTCTAAAGGCTATGTGATAAAACTTTATACCGCAAGAGGCATGGGAAGATCAAAAGATAATAAAAAATTAGCTGAGAAAAAATTTAAAAAGTTAACAATAAAACAATTAAATTTATGGAAGGTAAAATATCATTCTATATTTTTTGGAAAACCTTCTGCAGATTTATATATTGATGATAAATCATTTGGGTACAGCAAAAATTGGATCAACTCACTTAAATATTTGCTTAATACTTAAAGATTCAAAATATAAAAAATAATTTTATACTTCATTGTAGCAAAAAATTAAATTTAAATTATTTTTTTATTGACTTAATTAGTATTGGTGAAATATTTAATAAATGAAATGTGATATTAAAACTATAAGTTCTGAACCATATATTGATTTAAAATCAAAAAAATTTTCAAAAAAAAACGAAATAATTTATAATCAAACTTTAAGAAATAAATCTAAATATAATTTTTTTCAAAAAGCTTTTGACTTCATTTATGACAATAGAGTTGAGGGAGATTATTTTGAATTTGGTACACATAGAGCAAGAACATTTAGATTTTGCCTTAGAGAGGCGAATATAAAAAATATGGATATGAATTTTTTTGCATTTGACTCATTCAAAGGGTTGCCAAAGGTTAAAGATAATTATAAGCAAAACCACCAGTGGTTGCCAAATATGTTAGTTACTGATGAAAAAAAATTTATAAAAATGGTTAAACCGCATCTTAACAATAGAAAACTACATATAATTAAAGGATTTTACTCCAAAAGCTTGAATAAAAAATTAATAAAAAAATTTAAGGAAAAGAAATATAAAGCAAGCCTGATAACGATTGATTGCGATCTTAAAGAAAGTGTAAGAGACAGTTTAGACTTCGCTTTGAATTTTATGACCAATGGTACTATTCTTTATATAGATGATTACTATGGAACTTACAAAGGTGATCCAAGAAAAGGAAATCCTAAAGTAGTTAAAGATTTATTAAAAAAACATAAAGTTTTTTATGAACCATGGAACCTAGTTGCATCCATAAGTAAAAGTTTTTTGCTTTATAAGTAAAATTTAATTAAAAAAAATGGCTATATTAATAATCGGAAAAACAGGATTTATTGGTAGCTATTATTACAAATATTCGCAAATAAAAGAGAAAAAATTTTTTACATCTTCTAAAAATAAAAAATATTACAATTTAAATTTAATTAAATTTAATAAAAATAAATTAAGTAACTTTATAAAAGAAAAAAAAATAAACAAAGTAGTTGTTTTAAGTAGTATTTCTAAACCAGAAGATTGTTTTAGAAATAAAAAAAATTCTTATGCTATAAATGTGAAAGGAACTAAAAATTTAATCAATCTTCTTATCAAACTTGGTGTTTATTTTATTTTTTTTTCTACTGAATATATCTTTGATGGCATTAAAGGAAATTATACTGAAAAAAGTAAAGCTATTCCATCTTTGTATTATGGTAAACAAAAGCTGATAATTGAAGATTATATTAAGTTAAAGTCATATAAAAATTTTGCTATTTTTAGATTATCTAAAACATATGGTTTTAAAATTAACGATGGTACTTTATTTACAAATATTCTCAAAAATCAGAAAAAAAGAAGAATTCTAAAAGTTGCTGATGATCAATTATTTGCACCAGTTTTTATTAAAGATGTCATAAAAATAATAGATTTATTTTTAGAAAAAAAAATTACTGGAACCTATAATATTTCTGGTGATTACTATAAAAGTAGATTTCAA
>CACBMY010000028.1 GCA_902540545.1 uncultured Pelagibacteraceae bacterium | reverse complement strand
ACTGGTGGAGAGATTACATGTCAAGTAGCTGTGAGTATGCTAGAAGAGGAATTAGGATACAAAGTCAAAAGAGTTGTATTCCCATCAGGTACAGGTTTATGGGAAGCAATTGCAGCTGGAGAAATTGATTTTGCATGCGAAAGTTGGCCAAGTTATGCCGAAGCAGACACAGTAATGATGAAAGGTCCGCTAATTTACGATGGTCAAACTATGTTTAATTATGAAGGTGATGGAAGTGTAAAACTTTTAGGAACATCTGGAATTATAGGTTTATCTGACTACTACATTCCTAGATATGCAGCTGAAAGTTTAGGAATTAAAACATGGAAAGATTTAAATAAGCATAAAGATAAATTTGCTACAATTGAATCCGGGGATAAAGGAAGACTTATTGGTTGTCCTGTTGCAGGGTGGAACTGTCATGACCAAAAAAGACTTGATCTTTTAGGTATTGATTTCCAAGCTGATGAATTAGGAACTGAAGCAGCAGCAATTGCAGAAGCTGTCGCTGCTTATGAAAGAAAAGAACCTTTCTTGTTATATTTATGGGAACCTCACTGGTTCTTTGGTGCTTATGACATGGTTGGTGTAAAACTTCCAGATCACAAGGTTTGTGATAGCTTCACTGAAGGAAAGATTGTGGAACTGCAGCATGGCCAGCAACTGGTTGGGCAAAGGACTACACTTTCAATTATGGTAATCCTGATACTTTTGCTAAGCCTGAGCACGCTAAAGCAGCTGAATTTTTTACTAAAATGAAATTCGATAATGCTGATCAAGCTGTAATGTTAGTTGAAGTAAAACAGAAAAATAGAGAACTTAAAGAAGTTGTTAAAGAATGGAAAGACAACAATCCAGACAAATGGAAAAGTTGGATTCCAAAATAAATCTTTAAACTAATTAATTAAAAGGGCTTTGAAAATATCAAAGCCCTTTTTTTTATTTCTTAAGATAATTTAATCTACCCACAATTTCATCTCTATCCATGTAATAACCTTGTAGGTGTCTGTGTCCAGAATTGGGATCAAACTCAGTTCTTCCGTGAAGCACTCTTCTATTATTGAATGTATATATATCTCCTGGTCTTAGCCTAAATTTTATTTGAAATTTATCATCGTGTAAAAGTTTTCCAAATTTATGATGTGATTTATAAACTTTATCCATTTGATCTGGATGACAATCTAAGGCGTCCATGGTTGCAGTACTAAATCTAACATCATTATAATCACCATCTTTTGTTAGACTTATTGCAGTGCCATAAAAGCTTCTATGAGCTTCTTGTGTGTAATCTTTGTCTCTAAACTTTAAAGGAATTTTTGTTAGCGTATCAAAAGTATCTCTATCGTTATTCTTTAAATATTCTGCAACAGCGAATGCATCTACTGCTGATGAGTCGCCTCCTTTTGCTGAATTAACCAAGCAATGCAAAAATTGATACCCAGGAGGATTTTCAAACCACGGTAAATCCATATGATTTTGAAGTGCATGAGCTGTATAAGCTGAGTTATTCGGTTTTGGTATATTTATAACTTCAAAAGGTGTTTTAAAAAATGTCTCTCTTGTGTGGCTAATTCTATTTAAAACAGGAAATGCAGAATTCTTTTCTCCTGGGGCATTATAAACTATGGCTATTCCTTTATAATGAAGAAGTTCTAACCATTTTATTAATCCCTGTTCGGAAGATATTATTTCATTATGGTCTATGTATATACTATCAATATTTTTTTCTAAACTACCATCCCACAATTGATAAGGTGATTTGTATTCTTCGTTATTTTTTATTGTGTAGCAATTTTCTCTAAGCCAATTAATATCATAATGGCTTACATGATTTCCCTCACTCCACTCTATTTCTAATTTACCATCACTATTAAGATTATATTTTTTTGGATTTATATTTTCTGATACATCTAAAATATTAAACATTCGATGCCTAGAGTCTTTATCGTGCGCTGTTGGGCAATTATCTCTCAGCCACATATAATTAAATTTACTTTCTTTCCCATCATCCCAAATAACTTGGAGATATGTCCCATTTTTTGAGATTTTTGAAATTGAATGCATAAATAATGATTATATAAAATAATTTACATTTCAATTCAATTAATAGTTGACTTAATTTTTTTTGAGAGATTTATTAGTGTTAAGATATTTGTTAAGATAACAAATAAGATTGTTCAAATGTCTAAAATTGAAATAAATAATGTATTTAAAATATTTGGTCCAAAACCATCCAGTGTTTTGCAGATGGTTAAAGATGGTTCAAGTAAAGAAGAAATTTTAGAAAAAACAGGTCACACAGTTGGACTAGACAATGTAACTCTAAAAATTAATGAGGGTGAAACATTTGTTTGTATGGGTTTATCGGGATCAGGTAAATCAACTCTCATAAGACATTTAAATAGATTAATAGACCCAACTGATGGAGAAATCCTAATTGAAGGAACTAATGTAATGAGCCTTAAAAAAGAAGAGCTAATTGATTTTAGACGACATAAAATGAGTATGGTTTTTCAAAGGTTCGGTTTGTTTCCTCACAAAACAGTATTACAAAATGTTGGATATGGACTTGAAATGCAAGGTGTAGAGCTTGAAAAGAGAAACAATGTGTCTATGGAAAAAATTGAATCTGTTGGATTAACAGGTTTTGAAAATCAATTTCCAAATCAGTTATCTGGAGGTATGCAACAACGAGTTGGACTAGCAAGAGCATTGGCAACTGATACAGATATAATGTTAATGGATGAGGCTTTTTCAGCTTTAGATCCTTTAATTAGAAGTGATATGCAAAAACAGTTACTAGCTCTTCAATCGGAACTAAAAAAAACTATTGTATTTATTACTCATGACTTAGATGAGTCATTAAAGCTTGGTGATCACATTGGAATTCTTAATGCTGGCAAGCTTGTTCAAGTTGGAACCCCTGTAGATATTATTATGAATCCAGCTGATGATTATGTTGAAGCTTTTGTCAAGGATGTAAATAGAGCAAAAGTGATTAAAGCTAAAATTATAATGAAATCAATAAATGAAACAACTAATGAAGAAAAAAATAATCTTATTAAAATACATGAAGATCAGTTTATTGAGGAGTTTTTACCACAAGTTGTTTGTAATAATGCCAATTGCGAGGTGGTTGATAAACAAGGAAATGTTAAAGGATATATCACTAATAAAGAGCTACAACACTCTTTGAGTAAATCTTAAAATTATGAGTATAGATTTAAAAAACAAAAGAATAGTTATATCTGCTGGAGGTTCAGGGATAGGCTGGAGTTCGGCAAAAATATTTTTAGAGAAAGGTGCAACAGTATATCTTTGTGATATCAATGCCACTTTTCTTAACAAATGCAAAAAGCATAAACTAAATAATAAAAAATTATTTGTTTTTCAATGTGATGCCTCAGACGAGAACCAAGTAAAGAATTTTTTTAGCAAAGTTTTAAAAAAAACAAAAAAAATTGATGCTCTTATTAACAATGTTGGAATTGCCGGACCAACTGGAACGCTAGAAAAATTAAAAGGTAAGGATTGGGAAAATACTTTAAAGGTAAATGTAATAAGCCATTTCTATTTTTCAAAATTTTCAATTCCAATGCTTAAAAAAAATAAAGGTGGAGCTATAATAAATTTATCATCAACCGCAGGTATATTTGGATTTCCATTAAGATCTCCTTACTGTGCAAGTAAGTGGGCAGTCGTTGGCATAACCAAAACATTAGCAATGGAACTAGGAAAATTTAAAATTAGAGTAAATGCTATTTGTCCAGGAACAATTAAGGGAGATAGAATGGGAAGAGTGATAAGAGATAAATCTAAATTTTTAAATGTTTCAAAAAAATTAATAGAAAAAGAGTTTGTTTCAATGACATCAATGAATACATGGGTATACGAAGAAGACATCGGAAAAATTTGTAGTTTTTTAATTTCTAATGATGCTCCAAGAATATCTGGTCAAGTAATTGCCGTAGATGGCAATACCTTAAGAATGCACTAACAATTAAACTTTTATATTTTTTTCATTTATTTCCATAAATGGAAAATGAGACTCTTTAAAATGTATATTTTCTGCTTTTTTTAAAAAACTGATATCATCTAGTAAACCTGCGTATAAATAGTATTTCTTGTATTTTTCCACATAAGTTAAAATTGGTGCTGCGCACTTTTCACAAAAATGTTTTTTTATTTTATTACCACTACCTCCTTTGTGTTCATAAATTTTCAATTTTGATTTATCTATATCTATTGCTCCGTCTCTAAGCAGTATTATTGTCATCATTCCCCCTATTTTTTTTCTACAATCAATGCAATGACAATTAAAAACTAAAGGGACTTCATCAAGCTTTACGTTAAAAGTTATATCTCCACAGATGCATCCGCCACTTTTATTTATAAAAATTTTTTCTTTCATCAATTTCTAATTTTATTCTCGTATTTTTTTCTAATTTTTAAGACATCAACTAAATATTGGTCCCTAATATTTGAAAGCATATTAATTGATTTACCCTTAGCTTGTTTTTTTGTGCCCGATATAAGTTTATTAGATAATTTATTTGTTAATTTTGGAGCTTTTAATTTTGTCCAAGGTAATTTTAGAGCTGGACCAAATTGTTTTAACATATGCTTCATTCCTTCATTACCTCCTGCAAGATGAAATGTTAAAAAAGTACCCATTATTGAGTATCTAAGACCTGGTCCATCTTCTATTGCACGATCTAATTCCTGAGTTGTTGCATAATTTTCGTTAATTATATGTAAACCTTCTCTCCACAAAGCTTCTTGAAGTCTATCTGATAAATAACCTGGTAATTCCTTTTTAAGCATGATTGGCTTCATTGAGATTGATTTGTAATATTTGTTTGCGTCTAAAAGAAACTTTTTTGTGGTTTTCTTTCCAGGGACTATTTCAACTGCTGGCAATAAATATGTTGGATTAAATGGGTGACCAATTATACCTCTTTGAGGATTTTTGCTCTTAGAAAAAATTTTAGAGGGTAAAAGTCCTGAAGAGCTTGAGGAAATAATTACATTTGATTTAACATATTTTGAGATTTTTTGTATCAAATCAGTTTTAACTTTATAATTTTCTAATACACTTTCTTGAACAAAATCGACATTTGCAAGAGCTTTTTCAAGTGAATTAAAAAATTTTAAATTTTTAATTAAAATCTTTTTTCCAAAAAGTTTTTTTATACTTTTTGAAGTTCTTCTTATCTCTTTTAAAACATAACTTTTAAGATTTTTATTTTGATCATATGCATGAACGATTTTATTGTGTGCTAAATTTCTTATTATCCATCCAGTCCCTATGACACCGGTTCCAACAATTCCCACAGTTTTAATTTTTGGCATTACTTGTGTTTCACAAGTTTTAATTTTTCTCTTGTTTCTGAAGGTGACATAATCTCTACACCAAGATCTGTAACTATTCTTATAGCTTTCTCAACTAATTGAGGATTTGTTGCTAATTTACCTTTAGATAAATATAAATTATCCTCTAATCCAACTCTTGGGTTACCTCCCATTACTACAGTTTGTGCAACATATGGCATTTCATTTTTAGATATTGCAAAACCTGACCATATGCCTTCTTTGGGCATTATATCTTTCATTGCTTGCATAGCTAATGGTGTTGCGGGTGCTCCCCACGGTATTCCTAAACACATTTGAAAAAGAGGTGGATCACTTAACAATCCTTCTTTATATAACTGAGCTCCAAACCACATATTTCCTAGATCAAAAGCTTCTATTTCAGGTTTAACTTTTATTTCCTGAAGTTTTTTAGCAGCTTTTCTTAAATCATTAGGTGTATTAACTGTAATAACAGAACTGTCTCCAAAATTTAATGTACCACAATCAAGCGTACATATTTCTGGAAGAAATTGTTCAGCATTGGCAATTCTCTCCATTACATTTGCCATGTCTGTCATTGGACCAAATTCTAAAGGGTTCTTGCCTTGACCTATATCTAAATCACCACCCATTCCTGTTGTAAGATTAAGAACTACATCAGTTTCAGATGATCTTACTCTATCAACTACTTCTTTATAAAGGTCGAGTCTTCTACTTGGAGTTCCATCTTCTTCTCTAACATGAATATGAGCAATGGCAGCACCAGCTTTCGCAGATTCTATTGCTGCTTTTGCAATTTGCTCTGGAGTTTTGGGCAAATCAGGATGCTTGCTTGCTGTATCACCAGATCCTGTAACTGCGCATGAGATGAAGACTTTATTGTTCATTTTTATTTATAGAAAAATATAATATCATATCATTAATAATTATAGGAAATAAAATTAAATGGACTTAAATAAACTAAGAGTAAGACGTAGTTTTATATTTACCCCAGGTCTTCAACCAGAAATGTTTCCAAAAGCCTTAGCTTCAGGTGCTGATATGGTTTGTATAGAATTAGAAGATGGAATTGCCATGAAAGATAAAGATGAAGCAAGAAAAAATACTATTGATGCATTAAAGTCACTAGAAGTAAAAAAATGATGTTGAATTAGTTGTTAGATTAAATTGTCAAAGAACCAAACATGGACTTCTAGACTTAGAAGCTATTGCCTCAAATAAACTAAAAGTTAAAGCTATCATGTTACCTAAGGTTAAAACGCCTGACGAAATTACATTTATTGATGACATGCTTACAGATTGTGGTTTAGATACTGATCTTCATGTTATAATGGAAACTAATCAAGCTCTTGAGAGTATTTATGATATTGCACATTCTAGCGATAGAATAGTTGCTCTTTATTTCGGAGGAGAAGATATGGCAGCAGAATTGAGAGTGGAAAACAAATTAGAGAATTTAGTTTATGCAAGATCAAGATTAGTTCATGCTGGTGCAAGTAAAGGAGTTGATGTTATTGATGTTCCATATTTAAATCTTGAAAATATGGAAGGGATGAAAAAAGAAGCGCAGTTTGTTAAAAACTTAGGTTTCACTGGAAAAGGATCTATTCATCCAAAACAAATAAGTATTTTAAATGAAATTTTTACTCCATCAGAAGAAGAAATAAGTAAAGCTAAAAGAATTATGGATCAATTTAAAAAAGCTAACACAGGTTTGGTTGTAATTGACGGTAAATTAATAGAAAGACCAGTTTTACGAGAGATGCAAAGAAAATTGTTAGTAGCAAATAAAATAAATAAAAGCTGATAAAATGTCATTTCATTTGGCTTCGAGAAAAATAATTAAAGATTGGACAGATTATAATGAGCATATGAACATGGCTTATTATGTTTTAATTTTTGATGAAGCTTGGGAGACGATGCTTAATAAATTTGAAATGGGTGGAGCTAAAGCACAAATTAATAAAAGAAGCACAATGGTGGTTGAAACAAGAACAACTTATAACAACGAAGTTAAAGAGAATGAAGAAGTAGATGTTTATTGCACTTTCTTTGATCATGATAAAAAAAGATTACACTTAAAATGTGAAATGATTGAAAAAAAAACAAAAAAACTTGCCGCAACAACAGAAAGTCTCTCTCTTTATAT
>CACBMY010000027.1 GCA_902540545.1 uncultured Pelagibacteraceae bacterium | reverse complement strand
AAAATACTACCAGAAAATATTCATATTAATGAATATAACAAATTAAACTCAATTTCTTTAAATTATGATAGCGACATTCTAAAAAAATTGAAAATTGAGAAAAATAATTTCATTTGTGTTCAGTATAGTGGGGCCCATGGTTTAAAAAGTCCAAAAATATGGAACGCAAAAAAGTCTGTAGAATTAGTTGAAAAATTGTCTGAAATTAAGACCGTAGTAGTAATTGGAAATAAAAGAGATAATCAAACTAAAAATTACGAATTTTCAAAGAAATTGAATATTATTGACTTGGTAGGAAAAACATCATTGAAGGAAACTATTGCTTTATTGAAATTTTCAAAAACAAATGTTTGCTACGACAGTGGAATTATGCATTTGTGTGATGCCATGGGTGTAAAATCTATAAATATTATTGGTCCTTCAAATTTAGATAAAATAAAGCCAAGAAACAAGAACAGTGACATACTTTATGAAAAAGTTAGTTGTTCTCCTTGTCTGATTGGCTGGTACTTTGATCCAAAGTCAATATCAGAGTTACAAGCCTACAATCAATGCAAAGAAAATTTTAAATGTATGGAATTAATTTCTATTGAAAAAGTGATTAATCTGGTAAAGCATAATGATGAAAAACATTAGATTTAAATACAAAAAATTTATGAAAAATTATAAGTTAGATGTAGATAAAGCTATAGATGAAACATTTACGGTTCAAGAGGATAAAATAATTAGACTTGTTCAAAAAATCAAAAATGTAAAAAAAAATAAAAGGAAAGTTATAATTTTTGGAAATGGAGGAAGTGCAGCAACAGCTAGTCATTTTTCTGTAGATTTAACGAAAAATGCAAACATTCGTTCCATAAATTTTAATGAAGCGGATTTAATTACATGTTTGGCTAATGACTATGGACATGATAATTGGGTAAAAAAAGCAATTGAATTCTATATTGATAAAAAAGATTTAGTCATATTAATCTCAACTTCTGGGAATTCCAGAAATGTCATCAATGCAGCTAAATTTCTAAAAAAAAAAAATTATTCTTTTTTTTCATTTACCGGAATGAAAAAAACTAACTTATTGAATCAAATTTCAAATTCTAATAATAATATATGGGTTAATAATATGTCTTATAATCAGATAGAAATTGTTCATCACTTAATTCTTTTATTGATTATTGACATTTTAATTGGAAAGTCCGTTTACAAAGCTTAACCTAAAATAAATGTTAAATCAGATTAAATTTTTTGATGTCAACAAAAAAAAAGTTAGATGTGGCCCAAAATCTGATGGAGGATACGTTTTGTTAAATGAAATATCCAAGAATACAAATACTCTATTTTCTTTTGGAGTGGAAAATAATATTGATTTTGAGTTAGAGTTTGCAAAAAAATACAAACCAAAGCAAATCATTCTTTTTGATCATACTATTAACAGACTTCCAAAAAAGAGTTTAAAAAATATGAAATTTATTAAGTGTGGATTATCAGCCCTTAAATCAAAAAAATTTGTAACTCTAAATGATATTACTAAAAATTCTTCAAATAATAATGTCCTTAAAATGGATATTGAATATGATGAATGGAAAATTTTCGAAAAAGTAAGTACAGAAGTATTGCTAAAATTTAAAATGATAATTGTCGAGTTTCATTTTTTCTTTTTAAATTTGGATGATGTAGACTCTAAAAAAAAATTAACTCCTTATTTTAAGAGTTTCTCTATAAATAATTATAATAAAATAAATTATATGTTATTAGTTAAATATAAAAATGTTTTGAAAAAATTAAATCAGATTTTTTTACCCTTTCATTTAAGTGCTAATAATTCATTGCCACTTAAAAAAATTAAGGGAAAGTTTATTCCTCAACTATTAGAATTTAGTTATGTAAGGAAAGATTTAATTCCAAAATTTAAAATAAGTAAAAAAACATTGCCAATTAATAACTTGGATTATGCTAACAAACCTTATAAACCTGATTTTCATAAATTTTATCCTTTTAAAAATTATGTACCAAAAAAAAATAGTTGATAAATTAAAAAAAAAAAAAATATTGGTTTTAGGAGATTTTTTTTTAGATGAATATTTATATGGTGTTTCGGAACGATTATCTCCAGAAGCGCCAGCTCCAGTGATCAATTATAGAGATAGCAACTTTAATCTTGGAGGAGCAGGCAATGTTCTATCTAATCTATCAAACTTATTTGTAAACGTAATACCTATTGGATTTATTGGAAAAGATGTAATTTCAAAAAAAATAAAAGCAATTATAAAATCAAAGAAAAATATCAAAATAGACGGTTTAATTAACGTTTCGAACTTTCAAGCCATAAAGAAAACAAGAATTATGATACAGAATACCCAAATTGCAAGATTAGATTATGAGAATATTAACTTCAATTTATCTGAAAAATATTTCCAAAAAATTAAGTCCAAGGTAAATAAGAATTTAAAAAATGTTGATTTGATTTTAATTAGTGATTATGGAAAAGGTTTCTTAAATTCTAAAGTTATTAAATATATAATTTCTATTTCAAAAAAGTTTAAAATTAAAACTCTTATTGATCCAAGGAAAAAAATAAACGTTTATTCAAGTTATGCGAAAGCAGACTATATTACACCAAATTTGAACGAATTAAGGAATATTTTCCCAGAGTTAGTTGATGATAATAAGAATATTGTTAAGGCATGTAAAAAAATTTCTCGCATGTATAATTTAAATAAAATTTTAGTAACTCGAGGATCTAAAGGAATTTCCTATTTTGACGGTAATATTTCCAAACATTATAAATCTGAGGCAAAACAGGTTTTTGACGTTTCTGGCGCCGGAGATACTGTAATTTCAACTTTTTCTGTATGTTTAATGTTAGGATTAAATGAAGTTGACTCAATAAAAATTGCTAATAATTGCGCAGGCTATGTGGTGTCACTTAAGGGTACTCAACCAATAATATTTACAGAATTTTATAATTATTTAAAAAAAAATATAGATCCTTTATATATTAAAAAATTATGATTGGTGCAGTTTTAAGAGAATTAAATAAACCACTTACAGTTAATAAGTTGAAGTATGGTAATTTATCTTATGGACAAATTTTAGTTCAAGTTAAATGTAGTGGAATATGTGGAAGGCAAATTCAAGAGATCAATGGTTCTAAAGGACCAGATAAATTTTTACCTCATTTAATGGGGCATGAAGGTGGGGGGATTGTATTAAAAATAGGTGACGGAGTTAGCAAAGTTAAAGCTGGAGATCATGTTGTTATGCATTGGAGAGTTGCAAAAGGAATAGAGTCAAACTTTCCTTCTTACACCGACGAAAATAATTTGAAAGTTGGAGGTGGACTAGTTACTACTTTTAATTCAGAATCTATTGTTTCTGAAAATAGAGTAACAAAAATATCTAAAGATTTTCCTTTTAAAACTGCAGCTTTGCTAGGATGTTCTTTAACAACTGCACTAGGGCTCGTAAATAATGAAGCTAAAATTAAAATTGGCCAATCTGCTATGGTGTTAGGTTGTGGCAGCGTTGGAATTAGTGTTATTCAAGCATTAAATATGGTTTCCGCATATCCAATTGTTTCAGTAGATTTAAATATTGACAGACTTAATTTTTCAAAATTATTTGGTTCTAATCATACATTAACCTATGATGAAAATTTTGAGGACAACTGCAAAACTTATTTTGGTTCCTCAGGACCAGATATAATAATCGAAACTTCTGGCAATCCAGATGTAATTAATAGATGTTATTCTATTCTAGCTCCGGATGGAAAGCTGATAATGGTTGGACAACCAAAGTTTGATAGAGAAATCAAATTATCAAATATTTCAAAGATATTTGCTGGTAAACAACTATTTGATAGCACTGGTGGCAAAACCACGCCAGATATAGATATACCTAGATATGAAAGACTAATAAAAACAGGTAAAATAGATTTTGAAAAGATAATAACGAACTCTTATGATATAAAAGACATTAATTTGGCAATTAGTGACCTTGTAAAAGGAAAAACTTTAGGTAAATCAATTATAAAATTTGACTAATTTTTAAATGACAGAATTAAACAAAAGATCAAAAAATTTAAGACTAGAAATTATAAAGCTATCTAAAGCTAATGGAGGTTACCATTATGGTGGAAGTTTTTCATGTGTTGAAATACTCATATCATTATTTGATAAATGCCTGAATTTTGAAAAAGACAAATTTGTTATGAGTAAGGGGCATGCATGTTGGGGATACTATGTTTTACTTCATGAAAGAGGCTACAGGCCATTATTAGAAGGACATCCTCACAGAGATGTACACAATGGAGTTGAGTGGACCACAGGAAGTGAAGGCCATGGAATGCCAGCTGCTTTAGGAATGGCATTAGCAAGAAAATTAAAAAAACAAGAAGGCGAAATATTTGTATTAATAGGAGATGGTGAATGTCAAGAGGGAACAACATGGGAGTCTTTTCTTCTTGCAAAGCAGCATAAATTAAACAACTTAACTGTAATTGTTGATTATAATAAAATTCAAGGTTCTGGATTTGTAGAGGATATACTGTCAGTAAAAAGTCTAGGAAATGTTGCTAGAGCTGTTGGATGGAAAGTATCAGAAATTGATGGCCACGATTTAGATATTCTCTCAAAAACTTTGAAAGAAAAAAAAAATGAGCCTCACTTAATAATAGCAGATACAGTTAAAGGTAAAGGTGTAAGTTTTATGGAAAACCAACCTAAATGGCACGCTAATTGGCCAAGTACCGAATATGAAAAAAAAGCAATAGAGGAATTATCAAAATGAGAAGAGCGTTTGGTAAAACAATTGTTAAATTAGCTCAGAAAGATGAAAAAATTATTTTAATTTCAGGTGATGTCGAACAAGAAATGGATGAGTTTAAGAAATTATTTCCAGATAGATATATAAATGCAGGTTTGTGCGAGCAATCTATGATTTCAATGGCAGCTGGAATGGCAGCAGAAGGTTTAAGACCTTATGTGTATTCTATAACTCCATTTTTAATTGAACGACCTTTTGAACAAATCAAGATTGATATCGACGAACAGGATTTACCTGTTGTATTAATTGGAAATTCTGATTACCCTTCACATGGTCCAACTCATCGTCCGCTAAATCCAGAAAAATTAATATCTATTTTTAAAAATATTATGGGGTATTTTCCAAGAAGTCAGTTTGAAACAGAGAAGGCGATGTTGGACTCGTATATAATGAAAAAACCAGCCATCATTTGTATCAAAAAAGACGGTCTTCCATTTATATAATAAATGAAAAATAAATACGTTTTAATTACTGGAGCCTCTAGTGGACTAGGATACTCATTATTAAAAAAATTTTTAAAGGAAAATTATACTATATTAGCACATTCAAGAAATAAAAATAGTTTAGCTGATATTAGCAAGAAGGAATTTAAAAATATTATAAATATAACTGGAGATCTTTCTAAGAGGAGCACATTAACAAAATTAAAATTAAATTACATAAAATATAAACCGTCAATAATAATTAACAATGCCGGAGTTTATATAAGTGAAGACTTTTCAAATATTAGCGAGTTTCAAATGGAAAGGATTTTTGAGGTCAATTTTTTCGCCATTATAAGGTTTTTAAAAATGATTTTCCTTAAACTCAAAAACTCAAATTGCTTGATAATAAATATTAATTCAATATCTGGTTTAACTGGAAGTCATAAAGAAAGTATTTATTCTGCCAGCAAACATGCATTAAAAGGTTTTTTTGAATCGGCACAGCAAGAATTTCTATCTAAAAAAATTAATTTGTTAAATATTTACCCTGGTGCAATGAAATCAAAAATTACAAAAAAAAGAAAAACATACACAAATTTAATGTCAACATCTGAAGTTGCAGATATTATTTTTGGTATGTGTACCAATTACAAATCTGTGAGATTTGGACAAGTCACATTACTAAGAAAAAAATATTAATGAAAAATAAATATGTCTCATTAAATAAATGTATTAATTTAACTAAGAAATTAAAAAATCAAAAAAAAAAAATAGTAATGACCAATGGATGTTTTGATATAATTCATTCTGGTCATGTAGATTATTTAACAAAATCAAAAAAATTAGGAGATATTTTAATTGTTGCAGTTAATTCAGATAAATCCGTAAAAGAACTTAAGGGTAGATCTCGGCCTATAAATAATCTAAAAAATAGAATTAAAGTTTTGAATGCAATTTCTTGTGTAGATTTCATAATTTCTTTTAACCATGAAACACCTCAAAAAATATATGAAAAAATTTTACCAGATATTCTTACAAAAGGAACCCAGTATAGAAATATGGAAGTCTCGGGTGGTAATTCTGTCGTTAGAAATGGGGGAAGAGTCAGTTTTATAAAAATGACTAGAGGTCAATCTACAACAAAGATTTTAAATAAAATTTTGTATTTATGATAATTGTTACAGGTGGCTTTGGTTTTATTGGTAGTAATATAGTTGAAGAATTGAACAATAGAAATATCAATGATATTATAATTGTCGATAAAGTAAGAATTCCACAACATAAAAAATTAAAGTTCAAAAAATTTGTAAATTACAAAAATTTATTCAAATTTTTAAAATTAAAAGAAAATGTTAAGAAAATTAAAATTATATTTCATCAGGGTGCAAACAGTAGCACAGTAGGTAAAAATTTAACTGAATATATTAATGATAACTTTATCTATACAAAAAAAATAATAGATTTTTCAATTAGAAATAAAATCAAAGTTATTTATGCCTCGTCGGCATCGGTATATGGAATAAATAATAAAGATTTCAAAGAAACTTCATTTCCATTATATCCAGAAAATAATTATGGTCTTTCTAAAGCATTGGTTGATTATTATGTATTGAATGTCATTGGTAAAAATAAAAATGCTAAAATAGTGGGACTAAGATATTTTAATGTTTACGGCCCTAAAGAAAATCATAAAAAAAGAATGGCCAGTGTTATTTTTAATTTTAGAAAACAGTTAGTTAGAGATAAAAAAATTAATTTATTCAAAGGCAGCGGGGGTTTCTCAAACGGTGAACAAAAAAGAGATTTTGTGCATGTCAAAGATTGCGTAAACGTAAATTTATGGTTCTGGAAAAAAAATATTAGAGGCATATTTAATGTTGGAACAGGTAAAGCAATATCATTTAATAAAATTGCTAAAGAAGTTCAAAAAAATCTCAAATATCAGGATACTAAGATTAATTATATCAATATTCCAAAAGATATTCTTAGAAATTACCAATCATTTACAAAGGCTGATATTTCAAAACTTAGAAAAGCTGGCTATAAAAAAAAGTTTATTTCGTACAGGGATGGAGTAAAGAGTTATATTAATTTACTTAATTCTTCTTAAAATGACTGACTTTATTAAATTATATTCTTTACTACACTCTAAGGAAAAAAGAATTTTATTGTTAGTAATTGGATTTTTATTTTTTTCGTCAATAATTCAATTTATTGGAATCACAACAATTGTAATTGTTATTGGATTACTAGCTGATCAAGATCAG
>CACBMY010000026.1 GCA_902540545.1 uncultured Pelagibacteraceae bacterium | reverse complement strand
CTGCTATTTGGACTACAATTATGTCTTCTCCGTGAGAATTTTTAATTTTATAATAATTTCTTTCATTATCCTCGCTTGCTTTATCCAGACATGCATTAATAAATTTTCCTGGTTTATATAAAATTTCTTCAATTTTTCCTGAACATGGAGATCTATTCACATGACAGTCAAATACATTCATAAATATACTTACTTTTTTAAATTTTTTATTTTCAAGTCCCAATTCTTTTGGTCCGTTTGTATCTAAAACTTGTAAAACCAATCCGTCAGCAGGACTTGTTAAATAGTTCTCATCATTTATTGGAATTCTTTCTGGATCTCTAAAAAAATAATAACACCAAATACTTAAAACCAAACCTATGAAACCTAAAAAACCATGAATGAAATATAGAATGATCGTTGCTACAACGAAAATTACTATAAATTTATAGCCTTCGTTATGAATCTTTGGAAAAATTTTGTCTATCATAATCGTTCAATTGATAATTCTGGATTAATATGTATATAAAAAGTATAAATTCAATTATTAAGATACATCAAAAAATGAGCAAAATTAAGGTAAAAAATCCCATTGTCGAGCTAGACGGCGATGAAATGACAAGAGTAATTTGGGAATTCATCAAAAACAAATTAATTCTACCTTATTTAGATTTAGGCATTGAATATTACGATCTAGGAATGAAAAGCAGGGATGATACAGATGACAAAATTACCATCGATTGTGCTAATGCAATTAAAAAGAATGGAGTAGGTATCAAATGCGCAACTATTACTCCTGACGAAGCGAGAGTTGAAGAATTTAAATTAAAGAAAATGTGGAGATCGCCGAATGGAACAATAAGAAATATTATTGGAGGAACAGTATTTAGAGAGCCAATAATTTGTAAAAATATTCCTAAACTTGTCCCATCTTGGACAGATCCATTAATTATTGGAAGGCATGCTTTTGGTGATCAATATAGAGCTACAGATTTTTTAGTTCCAGGAAAAGGTAAATTAGAAGTTAAATGGACATCAGAAGATGGAAGTGATGAAAAGAAATATGAAGTATTCAATTTCCCAGGACCAGGTATTGCTCTTTCAATGTATAATTTAGATAAATCAATAGAGGACTTTGCAAGATCATGTTTCAATTATGGCCTAATAAAAAAATGGCCTGTATATTTATCAACAAAGAATACCATACTAAAAAAATATGATGGTAGATTTAAAGATATATTTCAAAATGTTTTTGAAAAACAATTTAAATCAGAATTCGAAAAAAATAATATAACTTATGAACACAGGTTAATCGATGATATGGTTGCTTGTGCAATGAAGTGGCATGGTAAATATATCTGGGCTTGTAAAAATTACGATGGTGATGTTCAGTCAGATACTGTTGCTCAAGGTTATGGTTCTTTAGGTTTAATGACAAGTGTTTTATTAGCACCTGATGGCAGAACAATGGAAGCAGAGGCGGCTCATGGAACTGTTACTCGACATTTTAGAATGCATCAACAAGGTAAAGAAACATCAACCAATCCAATTGCATCTATATTTGCTTGGACAAGAGGCTTGGCGCACAGAGGAAAGTTAGATAGCAATGATGAATTAATTAAATTTGCCAAAACACTTGAAGAAGTATGTGTTGAGTCAGTTGAATCAGGATCAATGACCAAAGATTTGGCAATACTTATTGGTCCTTCTACAAAATATTTAACAACTAACCAGTTTTTAGATGTAATTGATGGAAGTTTAAAACAAAAATTAAATTAAAGTTTTTAGTTTTTCTAAAGCTTCGTCGATTTTATTTGAGTCTTGGCCACCAGCTTGTGCAAAATCTTTACGGCCTCCACCGCCCTTTCCACCAATAATTTCAGATCCTAGTTTTGCAAATTTAACTGCATCGTATTTATTTGTTAAATTTTCTGTTACACCTACAGCAAGACCAACTTTCTCATCTTTATTTGCAAATACTACTACTATTCCTTCACCCAACTCTTTTTTACCTGCATCAACGAGTTTTCTTAGGTCTTTTGGAGATAAATCTTGAACCTTTTGTAATCTAACTTGAGTGCCATTTATATTTTCATCTTTAATTATGTTTTTTGTTTTATCAGCTAAAACTGATTGAACATTTAATTGCTCTAGTTGTTTATTGAGGTCTTTAATTAATCCTTTCGTATCTTTATTTTCTAGATTTGGTTTTCCACCTAATTTAATAATTTGTGCAGACACTTCTTTAATACTGTCTTCATCCTTTTGTGCAGAAAGGTTTGACATTTTTTCCTTATTTTTTAAGAATATTTCGAGTTGTTTGTCTCTTAAAGCCTCAACCCTTCTAACTCCAGCAGCTATTGAGGATTGGCTAATAGTTTTAAATTTTCCAATATCACCTGTATTTTTTACATGTGTTCCACCACATAATTCTGTTGAAAAATAAGAGTTATTTTCCGCTCCCATAGAAACTACTCTCACCTCTTCTCCATATTTTTCACCAAAAAAAGCTAAAGCACCTTTTTCAATGGCAGCTTTTGGTGTCATAATTCTTGTAGTTACATCAGTTTTATTTTGAACATACTCATTAACTAATTTATCGATAATTGTTAATTCATCCTCTGTAATTGGTTTCATATGACTAAAATCAAATCTTAGTCTATCTGGCGCAACTAAAGATCCTTTTTGCATAACGTGTTTTCCCAATGTTCTTCTCAAAGACTCATGTAATAAATGGGTTGCAGAATGATATGCCTTAAGATTGTTACGTCTTTCAATATCTATTTTCATTTCTACAACGTCTTTAATCTTAATCTCACCAGATTTTAGAATTCCATGATGTATAAACAGATCTCCAAGTTTTTTTTGAGTATCTGTAACCTCAAATACTGAATTACCAGATACTATTGTTCCTTGATCTCCAACTTGTCCACCAGACTCTCCATAAAAAGGGGTTTGATTAGTAATAATTATCCCATCCTCACCATTTGAAATATTTTGTGCTTCTTTATTATTTTTAATTATCGATAACACCACTCCTTCTGATTGGTTAAACTCATACCCAAGAAACTCTGTAGGTCCTATTTTATCTTTAATACCAAACCAGATTTCTTCTTCAGAGGCATCTCCAGAACCTTTCCAATTTTGTTTTGCAAGCTCTTTGCTCTTTTTCATTAATTCATCAAATTTATTTTGATCAACAGTCAAAGATTTATTTTTTAAAATATCTTCTGTTAAGTCTAACGGGAAACCGTAAGTATCATATAATTTAAACGCTACTTCACCTGGTAAAACTTTTTTTATTTTTGAAATTTCATCATTCAAAATTTTAATTCCCCTATCAAGTAATACTAGAAATTTTTCTTCTTCCATTTTTAATGTTTCTTTAATTAAAGTCTCTGATCTTTCTAATTCAGGATAATTTCCTTTCATTTCATCTTTCAATGTATCAAAGATTTTATTGAAGACTGGTTCTTTAGAACCTAACAAATGAGAATGTCTCATTCCTCTTCTCATTATTCTTCTAAGAACATAGCCTCTGCCTTCATTTGAAGGTAATACTCCTTCTGCAAGAAGAAATGAGCTAGCTCTTAGGTGATCTGCAATTACTCTAAAGCTTGATAAATTATTTTCATCTTGTTTTACTTTTGTAAATTCAGAAATCGAACTAATTAATTTTTTAAAATGATCTGTTTCATAATTATCATGTGTGCCCTGAAGTAATGCTGCAATTCTCTCTAAACCCATTCCAGTATCTACAGAAGGTTTTGGAAGATTAATTCTTTTTTCTTTTGAAACTTGCTCAAATTGCATGAAGACTAAATTCCATATCTCAATATATCTATCGCCATCCTCATCTTTGGTCCCCGGTAAACCACCTTTTAAATGATCTCCATGATCATAAAATATCTCTGAA
Source organism: uncultured Pelagibacteraceae bacterium (assembly GCA_902540545.1). Lineage (GTDB taxonomy): Bacteria > Pseudomonadota > Alphaproteobacteria > Pelagibacterales > Pelagibacteraceae > Pelagibacter. Next base: position 3,692 of record CACBMY010000026.1, on the reverse strand, counting down.
CAAGGTCCGCAAGGACCCGTTTCGCCCATTGACCAAAAGTTATCTGAAGTTGCTATCCTAATAATTCTATCGTCGCTAAAACCCGCTATTTTCTTCCAAAAATTGAAGGCTTCATCGTCTTCATGAAATACTGTTACATATAATCTATCTTTATTTAATCCAAAATCTTTAGTAATTAAATTCCAAGCAAGTTCAATTCCCCTTTCCTTGAAGTAATCTCCGAAAGAAAAATTTCCAAGCATTTCAAAAAATGTATGGTGTCTTGGAGTATAACCAACGTTTTCAAGATCGTTATGTTTACCTCCTGCTCTTACACATTTTTGAGAAGTAGTAGCTCTTTGATAATCCCTTTTTTCTAATCCGGTAAAAACATTTTTAAACTGGACCATGCCAGAATTTGCAAACATTAATGTTGGATCATTATTTGGAACCAAATTGCTAGACTCGACTATCTTGTGATCATTTTTTTCAAAATAATCTAAAAAAGTTGATCTAATCTCGTTTAATGTTTTTGCCATATTTTCTTAAAATACAGCTTTTTCTATTTATGTCTACACCTCTGAAGGGAAAAAAGGCGCCCATTCGAGCGCCTTTTTAATAACTAAAAGTTATCTGCTAATTTTTTTTAGTAGGAACTTCTTCTTCTGTTTTTTGAGCCTCCACTTTTTCTTCACTTAGTGGATTTCCTTCAATTTTCTTTGAGATCACACCAGCCTTTTCTCTTATTGCCATTTCAATTTCAGCAGCGGCTTTAGGATTTTGTTCAAGGTAAAGTTTCGCATTTTCTCTACCTTGACCAATTTTTTCACCTTTGTAAGCGTACCAAGCTCCAGATTTCTCTACAATATCTGCTTTGGCACCTAGGTCTATTAGTTCCCCTACTTTACTAATTCCTTTTCCATACATTAAGTCAAACTCAACAACTTTAAATGGTGGAGCAACTTTATTTTTCACAACTTTAACTCTTGTTGTGTTACCAACGATATTATCTTTATCTTTGATTGCTCCAATTCTTCTAATGTCCATTCTAACTGATGAGTAGAATTTTAAAGAATTTCCACCTGATGTTGTTTCTGGGCTTCCAAACATAACACCAATTTTCATTCTAATTTGGTTAATGAAAATAACCATTGTATTAGTTCGTGAAATTGAGCCCGTTAATTTTCTCAATGCTTGAGACATCAATCTAGCTTGCAAACCAACATGAGTATCACCCATATCGCCTTCAATTTCAGCTCTTGGCGTTAATGCAGCTACAGAGTCCACAACAAGAACTGACATTGAGCCAGATTTAATTAATGTATCAGTAATTTCTAAAGCTTGTTCGCCTGTGTCTGGTTGAGAAATTAGTAACTCTTCAGTATTTACACCTAATTTCTTTGCATACACTGGGTCTAAAGCATGTTCTGCATCAACGAAACCACATATTCCACCTGCCTTCTGTGCTTCTGCAACTACTTGCAATGCTAAAGTAGTTTTTCCTGAAGACTCTGGTCCATAAATTTCAATAATTCTTCCTTTTGGTAATCCACCAATTCCTAAAGCAAGATCTAAGCTTAAAGATCCAGTTGAGATAGACTCAACATCCATAGCTTTTTGCTCACCAAGTTTCATTACTGAGCCTTTTCCGAAGCTATCTGTAATTTGGCTGATTGCTGCGTCTAATGCTTTATTTTTCTCTTTGTTTTCCAATTCTTTATCTTTTGCGGTTTTCACCACTTTTAGGTTATTTTTAGTCATTTTTTGCCTCTTTTTTTGCTTTTTTTAACACTCGAATCATGGATTTAAATGTACACATTTTGTTCTCATTGGCAATATATTTCTCAAAATAGCTCAAAATCGTTAAATTACTTGAGTTTTAGGTATTCGCTATTCAATAAACCAATAGCTTTTAGAACATTGTATTGAGCTATAAGATTATTTCTCTCAGATTCTGCTAGAGAAATTTTTGCAGCCAATAACAAAGAGTTTGATTGAATAACATCTAGCGTTGTTCTTGAACCTCTTTCATACTCTGCAGCTATTCCTTCATTAGCAATTTTTGCTGCTCTAACTTGAGATCTTACAGAATTTAAAAAACTTTTAGATGCTTCAAGTTTTGACCATGCACTTCCAACATTTTTTTCAGTTGTTTTTACTGCATCCTCAAATAATAAAATTTTTCTAGTTTTTAGATTTGTATTCTTGTTTATTTTTGCACGTTTGCTTCCGCCTGAATAAAATGGCCAGCTAATTGTTGCTTTAAGGGTATCCTTTTCTCTTTGATCATAAGTTGAACTAAAATCGTCAGCATAAGATCTTTCTAGAGATAAAGATGCGTTAGGTTTCAAGTCACTTTCAGCAATAGCAATATCCATTTCAGATTGATTTAATTCAATTTTAGCGATCATTATATCTGGATTGTTCTCTTTTGCTAAATTGATTGCTGAACTAAGTTCACTTGGAATACTTACAATTGCTCTGTTTGTCTTTTTTAATTCATTTGTATTTAAAAGTTTACCAATAATATTTTCGTAATTTAATTTATTAATCATTAATTCGCTTCTTGCTTGAGTTAGTTGAGCGCTTGCTCCAGCAAGAGATGATTCAGTTTGTGATAAATCTGCAGTTTTTATTTGTCCTCTATCTAATCTAACTTTATCATTTTCAAGTTGTTTAATAAGTAAGTTTAAATTTTGTCTATTAATCGCAACTTTTTCTCTCGATAAAATTACAGATGTAAAGGCTTCTATGGCACTGTAAAGAACATCTTGTTCTTTTTTAAATAATTTTGCTTTTGAAAGTTCTAAACCAATTAAATTTTTTTCATAATTAAGGTCTCTTCCAAAATCTAATAAGGTTTGTTCTAATTTAATAGATGTGGTGAATGGATCAGAGTCGCTAATAGTTGCATCACCTCCACTCTGGTTGGTTAGTTTATTTGTTTCTTCAAGGCTCTTGGACCCACTTAAACTCAAAGAAGGCATATAATCAGCTTTAGAAATATTTAGATCTTCCTCAGATGCTTTTATATTTTCTCTCTCAGCATTTAATTGTTTATTATTGTTATAAGTTTGGTTTAATGCTTCATATAATGTTACTGCTAATGATTGTACAGTTAAGCAAAGAAAACTAACAATTATTATTAATATTTTTTTCATTAGTTGTACTTTACAGAATTAATTTGATGATTAGAATTTAATTTAATGACTATAGATGCGTATTTTGGCGCATATTTAAACATATTCTGTGTAATTCTCTGGTAAGTTTGCATAAAGTTTAAAACTTCCTTTTTTGTCATAATTTTTTGTTTTGTTTTTTTATTCTTATTTTTTAATTTAAGTTTTTTTTCCTGAATAACTCTCCACTTTTGTAATAAACTAAAATTTTCTGCCCTTAAAAATAATAAACAATCGAGCTTACTATAAAGTTTTTTATATCCTTTTTTTAGCTGGTCATTAACGTGTTTTCTCCAGATTAATTTATTATCATCATTTTTTTCCATAGAATTTACACTTTTTTTTAATGTTTTTAAGCTTTCAGGTCTTGCTCCAACACACCAGCCTTCGAAAATGATTACATCTGGTCTGCTGTTTACTTTGTACCAATTTTTTTTTGTAAATCTGTCATCAATTGCCTTATCGAACTTGGGTAATATAATTGATCTAAATTTTCTAGAATTTGCTTTTTTAATAAAGCTAGACATATAATTT
>CACBMY010000025.1 GCA_902540545.1 uncultured Pelagibacteraceae bacterium | reverse complement strand
TCTAATAAAATTAGTCTTAATTCATTTTGGCAAGGCAAAATGAAAAAGAAATTTAATATTAGACAGTGTCCAAATATATTCAACTATTTAACTAAACATTCAAAAGATTTTAAATCAAATATTATCGAGTGGCCATTCGATGGAACTAATTTTGAATATGAAAATTCTCTAGGTTTTAGATTTAATGAAAATGAAAAATTACATGGAGAAAGCATTTTAAAAAAACTTAATGTTGATTTAAAAAAAAAAATTGCAACAATTTCATATAAATCAAATCAATACTGGCTTGATAGAGAAGGAAACAAAAAAAAATTTGAAAACTATAGGCTTAGCAAACCTGAAAATTTATTTAAAAGTGTTGAATTTTTAAAATTAAATAATTATCAAGTCATTTTCACTGGACAACCATCTGATAAAGATAAAAAAATCTTACACAATTGTTTATTTTATGACCATCTAGATCAAAAAGAAAAAGATTTTTTTGATTTTTATATCTACTATAAATCTGACTTTTCAATAATAGGTCATTCTGGAGATTTAGCATTTGCATATCTATTCAATAAACCAGTTTTACATCACAATGCCATTAATCCAAATTTTTTTTGTAAAGGTATAATTTTACCAAAGTATTTTTATAGTACATCAACCAATCAAATTTTAGATATAAAAAAGTTTACAAGTATAAAAAAATATCATTTTTTTTCAGATATAATTTTTCCAAGAATGAAAAAGATTTCAGCTATACATTTTAAAAACTCATTTTATTTTGAGTCAAAAAATATATCCTTAATCGAAAACTCTGATGAAGATATATTAGAAGCAGTAAAAGAATTAAAAGATTATGTATGCAATAATTTTAAGCAAAAATTACACCCTTCAGATTTAAAATTACAAGCTGATATAAAAAATATTATATATAGTCAGTCAATAAGTAAGGATACTACAATCTTAAAATTAAAAAAGTTTAATGGATATATGTCTCCGCACTATTTAAAAAAAATTAATAATTTAAAAAATTTAAAGAAAAATATAATTATCGATATGAATACATCTAGAAGTTTTGCATCAGCTTGTAAATTTGTTGAATTAATTAATGCCTATAAAAATGACAATTGTTTAATTGAAATTGTAGAAAAAGACTGGTCATTATTTAAGGATAAAAATATTTTATGGGATCCAACAAAACACCCAAATGATTTTTTTGAAAACTTAATTTATCCATCATTTAAGAATAAAATATATATATCAGAAAAAAAAATAAATACTTTAGATAGAATTGTTTATTCTTTAAAAAGAAATTACATCACATACTTTAATTGTTTATATTTTATTTCCGATCGGTCAGAAAAGAAACTAATAACAAAACAAATTATTTCAGAATATTTAAACAAACTCAAAATTTTGAAATTATTTTTTACTCTATATGAATTTTATATAAGTAGTTTGTGGAAAATTAACCCGAAAAAATTTAGTGGATTTAACTTTGATATTTCAGATCACTTAAAAACTGCTCAAGTTACGAATTTTATTAAAAAATATCAAAATAAAAATTTCGTCAACATTTTAATATCTGCATCATGGGATGAAAAATTGATTTTTGAAAATGATCATACCAGAAATATTGGTGGGCCAATTTTAAAAAAGAGTCATTTTAAAGAGTTCGGTAAAATGAAGGAATTAATTAATTACTTAGATAATAATTATGTTAAAGGCTGTAAAACTAGATTTATTTTAGCAAGCAAAAAAGCGGTTGATTGGTCTGAGTTCATAAAATCAGATAAAATAGATTTGAGAAACTTTGAGAAACTAGGGTTTAGCTTATCACAAATGATTTATATTTGTGCAAATATATCTAATTTTTCAATTAATTGGCCGTCGACTTTTTCAATATGGATCACTAATGAAAAAAAAATCAATCATATTACTTTTTATTCAAATAAAGATACTGCGAAATTTACAAAAAAAAGGATTGATGATAAAATTGAAGGTTATAAAGAAAAATTTTAGATGTTATTTATTTCCCATAGAGGCAACCTAAATGGTATAAAAAAAAAATTAGAGAACCATCCAAAGTATCTACTAAAAGCTTTAGAAAATGGATTTAGTGTAGAGGCAGATGTTTGGCTTTATAAAAAAAAAATTTACCTTGGTCATGATGAGCCTAAATATCTATTAACAAATAGACTTCTAAAATTTAAAAAAAAAATTTGGTTCCATGCAAAAAATATAGATGTTCTTCCATTTTTAAAGAAAAAAAAACTAATCTATTTCTGGCATCAAAAAGATGATGTAACTATAACAAGTAATGGTTATTGGTGGACTTACCCTGGAAAAAAAATTTTAAAAAATAGCATTTGTGTTTTGCCAAAGAACATTAAAAAGAAATTAAATTGTGCAGGGATATGTTCAGATAATATAATGAATATTAAAAAAAAATTTTATGATTAAAGTAATTATATTTGATTTAGATGGAGTTTTGGTAGAAACAAAAAAAATACACTTTGAAGCATTAAATGAAGCATTAAAAATAAGTAAATTTAAGCAAATTTCATATAAAGATCATTTAAATTTATACGATGGATTAACTACAAAAGAAAAATTAAAAAAATACTTAAATACGAATAATTTGAATTCAAACATATTAAAAAAAATAATTCGAGATAAGAAAAAATTTACTAATAAAAAATTGACTGATCAAATTTATTATAATCCAAGGATATTTAAATTATTTAAAACTTTGGCAAAAAATTACACAATTTTGATAGCTTCAAATGCAATAAGATCTACAGTTCTAAAAATTATAAAAAAATTGAAACTACGTAAATTTATTAAATTTTATATTTCGGGAGAAGATATAAAAAAACCAAAACCACATCCATCAATCTACACAAATTGTTTTTTCAAATTAGGAGTTTCTCCAAAAGAATGTCTTATTATAGAAGACTCATTTTATGGAATAGCTGCAGCTGGTGAGTCTGGTGGTAATGTACTTCAAATAAAAAATTCAAAAGAGTTAAGTTTATCTTTAATAAATAAAGAAATTAATTCTATAAATTCAAATATTAAAAAAATTGATTGGACAGATAAAAAAATGAATATTTTAATTCCAATGGCTGGGGAAGGATCCCGTTTTAAAAATGTAGGATATACGTTTCCTAAACCATTGATAGAAGTAAGAAAAAAAACGATGATTCAGTTAGTAATTGAAAATCTGAAGATTGATGCAAAATATAACTTTGTTGTTAAAGAAGAGCATGTAAAAGAATACAATATAGACAGTATGTTAAAAATTTTAAAACCTGATTGTAATATTTCTATAGTAAAAAAAAAAACTAGAGGTGCCGCTGAAACTGCATTAATTTCTGAAAAATTTATTAATAATAATAATCCATTGCTAATTGCAAATTCAGATCAATTTGTAGAATGGGATAATTTAAGATCACTATACCAAATTTCATCAAAAAAAATAGATGGAGCTATTTTTACGTTTAAATCCACTCACCCTAAGTGGTCTTATGCGAGACATAATTCAAAAGGAGAAGTATCAGAAGTTGCGGAGAAGAAAGTAATATCTAATACTGCAACTGTTGGCCTTTATTATTGGAAGAAAGGTTCAGATTTTGTAAAATATGCAAAAAAAATGATTAAAAAAAATATACGCTACAAGAATGAATTTTACATATGTCCAGTTTATAATGAGGCAATTAAAGAAAATAAGAGAATTGTGATTCAACCAGTTAAAGAAATGTGGGGACTGGGAACTCCAGAGGATTTGGATGTTTTTTTAAGAAATTATAAAGGCAGTGTTTAGTCGACTTTTAAATTTAATTAAATTCTCTTTAATTAAAAATCGAAGAAATATACTATTCAAAAATAAGAATTGTATTTTTAAATTAAATCCAAAATTTGAAATTGATCAACAAATACTTAAGGACAACTACGAAAAAAAAATAACTTTAATAATAGAAACTATAGTAGCTGAAAATTTTTATTGCATAGATGCAGGTGCAAACTTTGGTTATTACTCAATATTAATGTCAAAATTAGTTGGTGAGAATGGCAAAATTTTTGCTTTTGAACCTTCAAAGTATCAATATGAAAGATTAAAAAAAAATATGAATTTAAATGATTGCAAAAACTTACATTTATATAACTATGCATTAAGCGATAAATGCAAAAGTGACACAAAATTTTACGAATTTCAAGAATTTTCAAATCGTGAAGGTCATTCAACTCTTGAAAAAGAAATATTAATTCAGCTCAAAAATAATAATTATAATGAAACAGTTGTCGAACAAGTTACGATTGATGATTTTGTTCAAAAGAAAGGTTTGGAAAAGTTAGATTTCATTAAAATAGATATTGAGGGTGCTGAATTTAAGTGTCTCAAAGGATCACAAAAAACAATTGATAAATTTAAACCTATTATAATTTTTGAATTAGGAAGAGAGCGTAACAAAATACTAAAAAATAAACTTTCAGATTTGAAATATATTTTAAAAGAATATTGTTTTTATGGAATTTCAAACGGTAAAATTGAAGATAAATTAACAAAAATTGATATTGAAAGAGATAGCATAGATAGCTTAACTAATATAACAGATGTGTTAGCTTTTTAATTAATTTGTTAATTTTTAATTACAACTCTCTCTGGACGGCATGTTCTTAATAAAAAAGGTTTAAACTTTTTTTTAGCAAAAAAATCCATTGCTGCTTTTTTCTCACCATTCCAATGACCAAAGTCATCAAAAATTAATACACCCGATTTTTGAATTAGATTGTACATTTTTTCAAGGGAATTTTTGGTGGATAAATAAAAGTCTGTATCTAGCCTTAGTAATGAGATTTTTATCGGTAAGATCTTTTTATTATTTAAAATTTTATTTACGTCACCTTTTATAAAATTAATATTTTTATATGAATTATATTTTTTGAAATCATTCTTGATTTTTTCTAAAGGATAAAAAGTATCGCCTTCATTAAGTGAATACTTTTTCCTATCTACTAAATTATAATCATGTTTGCCTTTTTTTGTCATACCTTCAAAGGTATCAAAAAAATAAACTTTATTTTTCATTTTATATTTGTCCAAGTAGTAACAAATGAGATGGCCCATTCTTCCTTTATAAACACCAACTTCAACTATACTTCCCTTGAAATTATTTATTCTAATGTATTCTAATGATTTATATACTGTATACATTTTTTCAATCAGCAGAAAATTTTTTTTATTTCTTTTATTGAAGTAATTCAAAAAATCTTTTTCATAATTTTTATCATTTATATAATAGTAATATTCTAAAAAGTTTTTGAGATTAGATAAATTTATTTTAGTTATTTGTTTAATTAAATTTAAAAAAGTGGAAAGCTTACTTAACATTTTTTAGGGACTGTATTAAATTTTTTAGTCCATTTCCAAGGTCAATGTAGTTATTCTTTGTATAATTAGTTGTTATGTTTTCTTCTAATCTATAAGGGGTGATCGTATAATGACCAGCAACATTTTTTTGGGAAAGGAATTTTATAGAATATTTTTTTCCTATAATTTCATTAATCATTTTTAATACTGTTTCTACCTTGTGTAATTTTCCGCTAGTTATATTAATTTTTTTATTAATGTAAGAACTATCCATTAAGTCAATAGTGGCTTCTACAGCATCTTGTACATGAATATATTCTCTCATAGTTTCTCTTGAACCATGATAAATTATTTTTTTTGTTTTAAATGAGTTTATTATAATTTTATTAAGTGTATTAGTCGAGTCTGATCCAGGTCCGTAAATTGATCCAAATTTTATAATAGTATAATTTAATTTAAATCTTTTGTTATATTCTACAATATAATCCTCGGCTGCTTTTTTTGAGCATCTATAGAAGTTTCCTATATTAGTATCGCTATATAATGAACTAGCATAAAAAAATCTTTTTATTTTATTATACTTACATGCTTCAAGGCAATTTACCGTTCCTAAAATATTTTGGTTTACAGTTTTAATTGGATCATATCTAGATTTATTTAAATCTGAATATCCAGCAAAGTTAAAAACATAATGAAAATTTTTAAATTGTTTTTTTAATTGATTTAAATTTAATATATCACCTTTAATAAATTCAATTTTATTATTTTTACTTTGTTTATTATCTAATATTGTTATTTTATAATTTCTTTTTTTAAATGCTTCGACTAAGTTTTTCCCTATAAACCCATTTCCACCAATTATAAGTACTTTATTTTTCATTTTTACTGAATATTCTTCTCCCGATATTTATAACATTTAAAGTATGAGGCTTAATAATCATTGTTCCCATATTAATTATTTTTTTAATATCTTTAACTGTTGCTAAATTTAAAAAAAATAAATTATTTTTAATTATTAAATTTCTTAACTTATTTTGCATATTGGCTATTTTCTTTGGATATGGTGGGTTATAAGCATTTTTGTATCCCATAGACATAGTCATATCACCAGGGCCCCATTCAGCAAAACACAATCCTTTAATTTTTAATATTTTATTTGCATTTAAATAAGCTTTTTTATTTTCTAATTTTACGCCAAGTACAATATGACCATTTGAATTTAAAGGCCATAATTTTGCTTTATCTAAATAGTTATTTTGTGAAATTCCCCAAACGTGAGCTGCTCTTTCTTGGCCTCCATGACCTCTCTGACCTTGGCCAAGACCTTCAATTTTTTCGAAAGAATAAAATGAATTTTTAACAAACTCTTTTACTGCTTTTGGTGATGAAGCATGGCAAAGTAACAAGCCATGCACTCCTTGTGCTAGTAATTGTTTAATCATCCAGGAATTCGAAATTACAGAAAATTCATTATTTCCATCAAAAGGCAACTCAGCAATTATAAATGGTGTTCTGTCTCCAAATTTCGTTGGACCGCCATCAATTAATCCATCTATAAATCTCCTGACAGCCCACATATCGAAAGGCCCATGTTCTAAATTAAGACGTATAATGTCTGCATTTGTCTTACATAATTTTAGTCCATTTTTATAAGTAAATTCATCTGTAGCTATATAATAAACTGGTTCACCATTTTTTAATTTTATTAATGCTGAGTTTGTCTTATTCATTTAAGTAATTTTCTTGCAATATTTAATTGATATTTATAATCTAAAACTAAACTTTCTTTAACTTCCATAATATATGGTATTGGCTTTTTTCCTATCAAAGTATTTTGCTTTTTTAAATTTCTTACAGTGTTAAATACAATACTTTCATTAAATTTATAACATTTTTTATGATCTGTGCTTCTGGTTGAGAAATTATAATCTCTTGGAAAATAAGGTATTAATTCTCCATTTTTATTTAAATAATGAGCTAATTGAATTGGAGTTTCATATTCTGTGACTGAAACTACGCCTGTTTTAAATTTATTTTTTTTGAATTTCTTGAATGCTTTTTTTACATGGGTGGGTTTATTTAATAAGGATGTAGCTAAAATTATACCAATATTATAATCATCAGGTAATTTTTCTTTTTTTATCATATCTTTTATCACGTCAATTAAAAAAATGTTGTTTGATGATAATTTTTTTTCTCTCTTATATGGATAACAATACTTAAACTTTTTTGAATTTAATAAATATGAGTTTGAATCTGAGTTTATAAAAATTTTGTCAAAGATTTTTGAATTTAAAGCAACTTTTATAGCTCTATCTAATATTGTGGAATTATTAATTTTACTTATGTTTTTATTTTTTATCCTTGAAGAGCCAGATCTCACAGGTATTATGCAAACATTCATACATTAAAATATATAATAAAATACTTTTAACACAATGATTCGACCCCATGAAGAAGAAATAAAAATCTTGCAGTT
>CACBMY010000024.1 GCA_902540545.1 uncultured Pelagibacteraceae bacterium | reverse complement strand
TTCTAAATCTGAAAAAGAAGAAATGATAAAAAATATTAAGAAAAATCCAAGAAACTATATAGCACAACCTTTGGAAATTTTATCGACAGTTCCAACAATTACGCCTGACAATATTGAGCCACGGCATTTAGATTTAAGACCTTTTATCTTAACTGGTAAATCTACTTATGTTACGACTGGAGGGTTAACCAGAGTTGCACTTAAAAAAGGGAGCACAATTGTAAATAGTTCACAAGGTGGAGGTTCCAAAGATACACTAATTGTTGATAGTAGAAACTAAACTATTACTTTTTTATTATAAAAATCTTTAATCTGATCATCTTTGTAACCAAAAATTTGCATAATTTCTTTAGTATGTTCTCCTAAGTTTGGAGCACCTTTTGATTTCTCAGTTTTACTTTTTGAAAATTTAATTGGCATACCAATAGCCTTACTTTTACCTGCTTTTTTATTATCTACTTCTATAACCATTTCTCTTTCGATTGTTTGAGGATCTTTAAACATGTCTGTTATCGAATTAATAGGTCCACATGGTAAGCCATTATCATCAAAAATTTTTAACCATTCGCTAGACGTTTTTTTAATTAGTTCTTCGTTAAGAATATCAACTAATTCTTTTAAATTTTGTTTTCTATTTAAATTAGATGAAAATTTTTCATTTTCTTGCAAATCTTCACGTTTAATCGCTTTTAATAACATTAACCAAGTATTTTGATTTGAAGCACCTACCGTAATCCATTTATCTTTTGTTTTAAATGCTTGATAAGGAGCTGTTAAAGGATGTGCTGATCCTAAAGGACCAGGTGACTCTCCAGTTGCACCTGCAATAGCAGACTGCCAGTATGTATGAACAATACCCGCTTCATATAAAGATGTATCAACTTTTTGTCCTTCACCAGTTTTTTCTCTATGAACTAATGCTGCTAAAATTCCACTAGCTGCAAGTAAACCTGCTGTAATATCTGTTATAGGTGCACCTACTTTCATAGGTGGTTTATCTTTACTTTCACCAGTAATACTCATTAATCCACTCATTCCTTGTGCAACCAAATCAAATCCTCCTTTATCTGCGTAAGGACCTGTTCTACCGTATCCAGATATTTCACATAAAATGATTTTAGGATTAATTTCTGACATGACATCATAACCAACTCCTAATTTTTCTAATGTCCCTTTTCTAAAATTCTCCAAAACTACATCGGAATTTTTTACCATCGTTTTAAATATCTCTATTCCATCTTTATCTTTTAAATTTAATGCGATACCTTTCTTATTTCTATTCATCATCATAAAGGCTGCTGATTCCCCATTAATCTCTGGTGGCAAAAAGTTTCTGGTATCATCTCCGCCAGGTGTCTTTTCTATTTTAATTACTTCAGCACCTAGATCAGCTAACAACAATCCGCATGTTGGACCAGCCATTATTTGTGCCATTTCAAGTACACGAATGCCTTTTAATGATGCAGCCATCTATTACTTATTTTTGAATTTTGGTTTTGTTTTATTTAAGAAAGATTGATATCCAATTTTAAAGTCTTGGGTATCATAACATTTGTAACCTAGATTATTTATTTTTTCTGTGACTTTTCCATTTTTTAAGATGTTTCTTGCAAATTGCTTATGCCACCTTGCAACTTTTGGAGCACCTTCGCAAATTAATTCAGCTGATTTATAGGCTTCTTTTTCAACATCTTTATCATTCACTACTCTGTTAACTAGCCTCTTCTGAAAAGCTTCATCAGCTCCAAATACTCTTCCTTCAAATAGTATTTCCATAGCAGTTGTGTAATTGGTTACTTTTAAAAGTACTTCAAGTTCTTTTGCAGCCATTGTTAAGCCTAATCTTTTAATTGGAACTCCAAACCTAGAACTTTTACCACAAATTCTAATGTCACAACATCCTGCTATTTCTAATCCACCACCAACACATATTCCTTCAATCAAAGCAATTGTTGGTATTGGGCAATCAAAAATTGCTCCGAGTGTTCCGTGTAAAAATTTACCATAAGATTTTGCTAATTTTGATGAAGATCTTTGTTTTTTAAATTCTCCAATATCATTTCCTGGTGAAAAAGATTTACCACCCTCTCCTCTTATAATGATGCATCTTAAATTTTTATTCTTAGATAACTTTTTGAAAACTTTGCCAAGCTCAATCCACATTGGCTTAGTCATTGCGTTTAATTTTTCTGGTCTATTGATAACAACTTCAAATAAATGTTTATTTTTTTTATTTACTTTGATTAATTTGCTCATTTAGCTCCTATAAAAAAATTCAACTAAAGTCATTGGTATAGCTGGAACATAAGTTACTAGCATTAACAATACTAATAATACACATATAAAGGATATATTCGATCTTGTTACATCCCATATGTCTGCTTTTGCAACAGAACAAGCTGTAACCAGTACACTTGCAACTGGCGGTGTTTGTTGACCAATTGCTAAATTTAAAGTTACAATTATACCAAAGTGAACTGGATCAATACCTACAGCATTAACTAATGGCATAACAATTGGCACTGTTAAAATTATTGCGGCAACTGAATGTAAAAAGAAACCTATTACTAAAAGAAATACATTAAGTATTCCTAAGACTGCATATTTATTATTTGTAAAATCAATAATTGACTCTGCAACTTTTTGTGGGATTTGTTCAATTGTTAAAAATTCACCAAGTAATACAGATGCAGCTACTAATAACATTACTGAAGCTGTTTGAATTGCTCCCTCACAAGCTGACTCGTATAATCTTTTAAAGTCAATTTCTTTATAAATAAATCCAATAACTAATGATGCTATAACCGCTAAACCTGCTCCTTCGGTTGCAGTTACAACTCCTCCAAAAATTCCACCTAAGATAATAATTGGTAATAAAAATGCTAATGCTGCATCTTTTGCTGTTTTCTTTACATTTGGAATATTAAATGTTTCTTCAACAGGAAAGTTTTTTCGTCTTGCAGTAATATATGCTGCTAACATTAAGAAAAAGCCGCCTATTACACCTGGTACAATTCCTGCTACAAACAATTGTACAACTGAACTTTGAGCCATTACCGCATAAACAATCATTGGTATTGAAGGTGGAATGATAATCGCCAAAGAAGCTGAAGATGAGGTTACCGCAGCAGCAAAAGGTCCAGGGTATCCTTTTTTCTTCATAGCTGGAATTAAAATAGATCCAAGTGCTGCAACATCTGCTACTGCTGAGCCAGAAATTTCTGCAAAAAACATAGATGTAGCAATGTTGATCATGCTTAAACCACCCTTGATAAATCCAACAAGCGCGGAAGCAAAAGCTATTAATCTTCTTGAAATACCTGCACTATTCATAATTGATCCAGCTAAGATAAATAAAGGAATAGCAATCAATGGGAACTTCATTGATCCATCAAACATAACTATTGCAGTATCAATTAAAAAACTTGTTCCAGTTTTCAATACCATTGCAATAATTGTTGTTACTGCAAGGCCAATAGCGATAGGTACATTTATAGATAAAAGAAGTAGAAGGACTGCAAACATTGTAAGAATTATCATTAAATATCTCCTGTTTGCTCGTCACCAGATGTTTGAAGAACTAAATTTTTATAGTCTTCGGGAATTCTTAGAGTTTCAGATAAAATAAATAAACATGATGCAATTGGAATAACTGATTGCACAAAAGGTTGCGGAACCCATTCTAATGTTACTAAAGTCTCCCCAGTTATAAGAGTTAAAACTAAATAACCATAGTAAGCCAATAATATTAAAAAACCATAAACAACTAATTTTGACACTACAAAGAAAATTTTTCTAAGAGCTAGTGGGAATGCTTTAAAAATACTTGGAACACTTATATGAGACCCTTTTAAAGCTGCATAGGCTGAACCATAATAAGTTATCCAAGCAAGCTGAACAGCTGCAACTTCATCATACCAAACTAATGCACTGCCGGCGAAACGAAAAGTAACACCAAGCAAAACTGTTACTGCTAATGCTACCATCATTATAAACAGTATTAGTTTTAATATTTTTTCGTAAGAATTTATAAATTTTTGCAATGTCATTTTTTTTCAGGCCCTCTGGTAGAGGGCCTGTTACAAATTATGTTAATTTGCTAAAGACGATACTTTATCAATTAACGCACCACCAGTTGGTACTTCTGACGCGAATTGATCGTATATTCCTTTACTTGCACTAATGAAAGCACCTTTATCAGCTTCATTAACTTGAACTCCAGCCGATTTGATAACTCCCAATAAAGATTTTTCAAGATTAGCAGCTTCAGCGTACACAAATTTTTGGGTATCTTTAGCAGCTTGCTCTAAAATACTTTGTACATCTGCAGGTAGTTTGCTCCAGTGATCTTTATGTACTGTTACATAAGCAGGAGTGTAAACGTGACCTGTAATTGATAAATATTTTTGAACTTCTTGAAATTTAGCACTAGCAATCTGAGCATATGGGTTTTCTTGTCCATCCATTGTTCCTGTTTTCAAAGCAGTAAATACTTCTGAGAAAGACATTGGAGTTGGGTTTGCACCATATGATTGGAACATTTTAACTCTCCATTTTGATTTAGGTGTTCTTAATTTAATTCCTTTTAAGTCACCTGGAGTATTAATTGGTCTAGTATTGTTTGTGATATGTCTAAATCCATTTTCCCAAACAGCAATAACTTTGTATCCAGTTTTATCTTCAAGATTTTTAAACATTCCTGGTAAAACTTGGCTTTCAACTTTATTCATGTGTTTTCTGTCTTTAATAATGAAAGGCATATCAAATACACCAAACTCATCATGAATAGATGCCATTACTGATGAAGGTAACCACATGTTAACTGTACCTAATTTTAGTTTTTGCATTCCTTGTTTATCTTTTCCAAGTTGCGATGAACCAAAAACAGTTACTTTTCCTTTGCTGCCCAATCTCTCATTTGCAAGTTTAGCAAAATGATCAACTGATGCAGAAAATAAAGATCCAGGTTTTCCTACGTGTCCAAATTTTACTTCAGTTGAATTTGCTGAGAAACTTAAAAATAGAGTCGATAATAAAACAACAATTATCTTAAAATATTTGTTCATATTTCCCTCTTAAGTTTGTTTTTTTAAAACAGCTTATAGAAAATATGGATACAGTGCTAGGGATTAAATTGGCTTATAAGCAAAATTATCTATCTTTAAATTCTAGATTGCCTCGAGAGTCTACGCTCTTTTTGACATGCTGATAGTAGGTAGGATTATCAATAAGTCTTGACATATCAATGCCCTTGTTCTCGTAACGTCTTTTTATTGTCATTCTAGGAATAATCACAAGGTTCATGCTGTCAATAAAATCCTCAGTCCACTCTTTCTCTATTTTATCCTTGACCAACCTTTTCAAAAATATCCGTAGATCAGAGCAATTAAGATGTTTAATTTTTTCATTATACAATACCATAAACCGATTATATTTATGTTTTATATAAGTTCAATTTAAATATACAATATAGTAAACTATTTTTAGATAAATGAATTCAACAATCACTCAATTAAAAAAAAATTTGGTAATTATTGTTCCTTATAGAGATAGACCAGAACAACTTAAGATTTTCTTATTTCATTCTAAAATTTATTTTAATGAGGATAAATTAGATAAATATTTAAATTTGAAAATATGTGTTCTTGAACAGGCAAATGACAAACCTTTTAATTATGGTCGCTTAAGCAATGCCGGTTATTTGATTAATGAGGATTTTCTAGATTATGTAGTAATAAATAATGTGGACTTTTTACCAATGATTGCAGATTATTCTTATTCAGAAAATCCCATTTTATTAATAAAACACGGTCATATGAATTTACCAATGCAACCATCAAAAAAATCAAAGTGGGTCGTGAAAGGAACTAAAAGAGAAAATTTTTTTGGAAATTCAGTGCTTATTCCAAAAAACGTATTTAAAAAAGTCAATGGATACTCCAACTCATACTGGGGATGGGGGTATGAAGACACAGATTTAAAAAAAAGAATAGATATAAATAATATTGAGATAAAATATAGAGATGGATTTTTTCATCCATTGCTACATGATAATTTAGGATTTGTAATTACTAAGGATAATAAAGCTATACCTTCTGATACCAGTTTAATTAATAAAAAAAACTATGATGAAAAATGGTTAAACAATGAAAATTATCTTTCAGATGGACTTAATAACCTTAAATTTGACGTAAAGTCTAATGAAGAGATATATAAAAATTTAAGGAACAATGCTTTATTCGAAATAAGACATATAAAAGTTGATTTTTAAAGCTCCCACTTTTTAATATTTTTTCTTATTTCTTTTTTCTTTTCTAATTTTTCTTTTTTCTTTCAACGATAACTTAGGCTTTTTCATAACACTTGAATCTTTAAATGATTTGCCACTATATCTTTTTGACATTTAATTGATTTGTTCAAAGAACTTATCTTTTAACTGATAGTCAAAAGGATATTCTTTTCCAATTGGTTGAAATTTAGTTTTAATTACTATTACGTTTTGCTTATCAAGTTTAAATTTCCATGTTAATTTAATGTCACCTGAAAAAACTCTTAACTTACCTAAATTCGTAAATCTCCATCCATCTTCTGAAATAACTTTTCCACCTTGATATCTTTTGTAATTCTTTTCATCAAATATATAGGTTACAACACCTTGATTTCTCTCATCTTCTAATGTTATTGCATAATTATTTAAAAATTCAGCTGTTTGGGATTTATTCAAACTTTTCTTAGATATGGATTTCAAAAAGTCAGTTGTTTTATCAATCGTTTCATCTATTTTATCTTTAGCTAGTGAAATAGACGATAAAAAAACAAAAATAAAAACAACACTAAATATTTTTTTAAACATAATCACTTAACTTAATAAATTTATTGTAAATAAAAAGGTAAATATTGAGGCAAATGTTGAAATAAATATTGCCTTAATTATATTTTCTGGACTTACATTATACGCAGAGCACATAACAATTGAGGTGGCTCCACATGGACCAACACTAACCAACAAAGCTCCAGCAAAGTTGACTGGATTTGATAAGCTAAAGAATGTGTAACCTAAAATTAGTAAAATCAGTGGTGATATAATAAGTTTTAACATTGAAATAGTGATTGTTAATTTATTAAAAACTTTTTTTGAGTAAAAAGACAAAATAATACCGATTGCAAATAAACCAACTGGCATCACACATGATGCCAGTCTTTGTAGAATATACTCAAATGGGGTTTCGTCTATATTGATCTTTGAAATTCTTATTATCAATCCAATTAATATTGCTAATATCATTGGATTTAATATTAAATTTCTTAAGAACTGAAATAATTTAATTCTTTTTTTTACAGTAAGTTCTAAAAAAAAACTAATTATGGATAATAAAACTACACTATCCATTAAAATAATACCTGATATTTGAGTTATCGTACTTCCTTTAAAGAATATTTCAGCAATAGGCAAAACTAATATTACGTGATTGGATAAAGCAACTGTTAGAGCCCAAATAATAGATTCTTGCATTGATCTTTTGAAAGTATTTTTGGTTAATAAGAAGGCAAATATTCCACTAGTTAATTGCATTAAAAAATATGATGAAATTTGTGACACATCTATTTCCCCTACATCACTTTGTGCAACTAGTTTTATTATTAAAGCTGGTACCGCGATATAAAATGAAAATAAATTAAATATTCTTGCCTTTTGTAAATCAAATATTTTGATATATCCTAAAAGATAACCAATAAGAGTGATGCCTATAAATGGTGTTAACCCTAAAAAAACCTGAAACATTATTGGACTGTTATTCTATACATAATTCTATTACCTTTAAAAGCTGTTGCTTGATGAAGCATAGATCTATTGTCCCAAATGGCTAGTTGGTTCTTTTCCCACTCTAAAGAATATTGAAAACCTTTTTTTAATTGATGTTTAAATAAATAAGTTTTTAATTTTTTATCAATTTTGCTGTTATCAAACCGTATAAAGTGGCCTGGACTACAATATAAAGTGTATTTACCCTTTATTTTTTTTATTAATTTATGCTTTGAAATAAGTTCTTTAGCCTTTTTCCCTTTTTCTTTTTCTCTTTCCAATCTTGTTACAGAAATAGGTCCTTCTGATGAAAATATACATTTTTCGTTTTTAAACTTTCTTTTAAAGTTAGCTGGTAATTTTTCATAAGCTAAATACTGAGAACAGAAATCAGTGTTTGCCTGACCTTTTTTCGGAACTAGTTTAGATAGTAACATAGTAAATCGAGGTGGTTTTTTAGTATAAATTGAATCAGTATGAAATTGCTCACCAAAACTAGGGCCTTTGTCAGTGGATTTTCTTTGAACAACAGTTATTTGAGGATATTTTTTATTTAATCCTTTGAGTCTTGGATAGTTTGCTAGTTTTCCAAACTTTTTTGCAAATTTTACATAATGATCAGAGCTTAATTTTTGGTTTCTAAAATAAATCATTCCATATTTCGATAAGGCAGATTTAATTTTTTTTAATGTAGAATTATTAATTTTATTTAAATCACAGACTAATTCTGCACCTATATTTTTTTTATTAGGAATAATTTTAAGCATTTTTTAAGAAGAAACTTTTTAATTTTTTAATTGTTTCTTTGGGATTTTGCTCTGGTATAAAATGTCCAGATTTAACAGCAACTCCAACAACTTTTTTATTTGAATATTTTTGCCAAATTTTAATCGGTTTAAATTGTTTGCCTATAACTCCATTTTTTCCCCATAAAACTTGAACAGGAATATTTAATTTTTTCTTTCGATCGTATCTGTCATGATCAAGATCAATAGTAGCAGATGCTCTATAATCCTCACATGAACCATGTATTCTTTTTGGTTGCTTAAAGCACTTTAAATAACCCTCTTCGACTTTCCCAAATTTATGATTACCAGACCATTTATCCAAGCAATTCTTCATCCATTTTCTAGGATCGCTCATTATCATTCTTTCAGGTAGCCATTTTGGTTGAATTAAGAAAAACCAATGGAAGTAAGCTTTTGCAAAATCTCTAGTAGTTAGTTCGTACATATCTAAAGTTGGACAAATATCTAAAACGCTGAGAGCAAGCACGTTTTTTCTATGATCTCTTGCCAATCTATGAGCAACTCTTCCACCTCTATCATGACCTGCAACAAAAAATTTTGGGTATCCTAATTTTACCATCATTTGTTTCATGTCGCTTGCCATTTCTCTTTTTGAATAATTAAAATGTTTATTATCAGATGGTGGAGCCAAACTATTTCCATAACCTCTTAGGTCTGCAACAACAACTGTAAAGTATTTTGACAACTCTGGAGCTGTTTTGTGCCACATTAAATGTGTTTGAGGGTAACCATGAAGTAATAATAAAGGTAGTCCATCTCCTTTAATTTTACAATAC
>CACBMY010000023.1 GCA_902540545.1 uncultured Pelagibacteraceae bacterium | reverse complement strand
TCCAAATATAAATTTATCTAAAAGACCTAGAATGGATTTAGACGAGTCTAAAAAATATTATAAAAAAATTTCAGAAATGGGAAAATATCTAGAGGATCAAGACATGCCTCTTGCTTACCATCATCATATGGGAACTTGCATTGAAAGTGAAGAAGATACAAGAAGATTATTAGAAAACACAGATGGTAGTGTCAAACTAACTTTGGATACTGGACATATGTTATTTGCAAAAGGGGATAGTTTGAAAATTTATAAAGAATTTAAAGAAAGAATAATTCATATACACTGCAAAGATATGAGAAAAAATGTTTTAGATAATTCGTTAAATCACGATTATAGTTTTAGACAGGCTTTTTTAGAAGGAGCCTTTACTGTTCCAGGAGATGGTTGTATTGATTACAAGCCTTTTTTTGACTTGTTAAAAGAACAAAATTATTCTGGATGGTTAGTTGTAGAAGCGGAGCAAGATCCCGCAAAAGCAAATCCTTTTGAATATGCTAAAATTGGATATAAATATCTAATTGAAACTTTAAAAAGTTCAAATTTAGAAATTGAAAATAATTAGCTATCTATATAATGAAGTTAATTCATTATTACCAGCAGCAACACATGGAGATTTAAAACAAGTACCAACTATCCATTCTGATCCTGGTTCTGCTAGAAAATTTGATGACATTACGAAAATAACACCCATTTCTACTGACTGACCAGCTTTTCCTTCTGCTTTTATTCTCGGGTCAGGGTCTGTTTTAACTTTATTGTCATCTGAAAATGGATTTTCAATCTTAAGATTATCATTTATATGATTAACAACCTTTTCAGCTATCCATTCAGCATTACATGGATCACCCCAAACTGTTATCTTCCCTTCATCGTTATTTCCACAATTATTAATTTCGCCATTAATAAAATCGACAACTTTTTTATGATTTTCTTTTACTAAATTTGCACGAGCTTCAACTTCAGGCCTTGTACTCGCTGTCCATATCAACATACCTACCACATAAACAGCTGATATAATTATAAGAAACTCTAACAATCCAAAATTTTTTAATTTTAAGCTCATGAGATTTTTACTATTTTTGACTTTTCCAATTTATTATCAAAAAAATCAATAATATTTTGGACTGTTTCAATACCCATTCTAGACAAACATTCTTCGGTAAATACTGCTGAATGAGGGCTTAAAAATGCTTTCTCATTTTTTAGCAATGGATTATCTACAGATGGAGGCTCTTTTTCAAAAACATCAAGCCCCGCACCAAAAATTAAATCTTCGTTTAATGCCTTATTAAGATCATCCTCATTAATAATACCACCTCTTGCAGCATTAATTAAAATACAATTTTTTTTCATTTTTTTTATCATTTCATAATTAATTAAATGTTTTGTATTTTCGTTTAGAGGCATATGAATTGAAATTGCATCCATTTTATTTAAATTCTCATTTAAATCGTTAATTTTAGTACCACCAACTTTTTTAATTTCCTCTTCGCTGACAAAAGGATCATAAACAAAAATATTCATTTCTAAACCCTTACATTTTTTAAGTAAACATTTTCCAATTCGACCAAAACCTGCAATTAAGATACTTTTATTCCATAACTCAATTGTTTTAGGAAGCTTAGTTCTATCACTAAACTTTCCAGTTTTTACAGTCTCGTTGTACATATTATTTCTTTTCGCAATGCTGAATAGCATGAACAAAACATGTTCTGCTACTGCTTGAGCATTTGCTGTAGCTGTTATTGCTAATGTGATATTGTTTTGCTTGGTTGCTTCAAGATCTATATTATCATAGCCTACACCATGTCTAGATATCACTTTTAAATTCTTAGCTGAGTCTATAATTTCTTTTGACAATTTAGATGTCCTAATACTTATTGCATCACAGTCTTTTATTTTATCTTTCAAAAATTCTGTATCTGTATTGTCTACAACTTCAAATTCAAAATTTTTATTTCCTTTTAGTAAATCAATACCGTGATTATGTATCGATCCTATTATTAAGATTTTTTTCATACGTAAAAGTTTATACTTTATTTATTAATAGGCTTTAGATAATTCTGATTTCGTTGTACCTTTTAAATTATCAACTGTATTTTTTGCGCCTGTAGCAACAAATCTAGAGTCTGAACCAACAGTTACAAATTGAAAACCTTTTTCAATCATTTTTTTTGCATAGTCAGTGCTCCCATTATGAATTCCAGCAAATATATTGTTTTTTTTTGCATGCTCTAATATTCTAAGTATTTCTGAATAAGCTTTAGTGTCCTCACCTTTATCAAAACTTGGCTTTTCCCCTAGAGCCAGACTTAAATCAGCAGGTCCTATGTAGATACCATCAAGTCCAGGGGTTCTCATTATTTCATCAAGATTTTCTAAAGCTTCCTCAGTTTCAATCATAGCCATTTTCAATATCTCATCATTGGCATGATCTGCATAATCTGGTCCTCCATATATTAATCCTCTAACAGGACCATAACTTCTATATCCATCAGGTGGGTATTTACAAGCTTGAACGAATCTCTCTGCTTCATTGCGATTACTAACCATCGGGCATATAATTCCATAACATCCAGCATCTAAAATTTTCATAATTTGACCAGGTTCATTCCAATTAACTCTTGCTAAAGGTACGACTTCTGTCGCTGAAATCACTTGCATCATTGGCATTGCATTCGTGTAATCAACAAGCCCGTGTTGCATATCAATTGTTAATGAATCCCATCCTTGCTGAGCCATTGTTTCTGCCGAAACAGTGCTTGGAATTTGTAACCAACCATTGATTACAGCATTGCCATTTTTAATTATTTCTTTGGCTTTATTTTTTCTCATTTACTCAGGTTTTGAGACCCATGTGGGTATATTTTATATTAAGGTAATCTTTTATAGCCATAGATCCACCTTCACGACCATAGCCGGTTTGTTTTATTCCACCGAATGGAGCTTCAGCAACTGCAACAGCCGCTGTATTTACTGCAACACAACCGGTTTCCATCATCTCTGATGCTCTATTAGCTTTGTCCATTGAGTTTGTATATAAATAGCTACAAAGTCCTAAATCATTATTATTTGCTCTCTCTACTACTTCGTCAAAATCCTTGAAAGTTAAAACAGGTACTAAGGGACCAAAAGGTTCTTCTTTCATAATTGTAAAATTGTCCTGCACTTCATCAAATACAGTTGGTTCAAAATAATAACCTTTATTAAATCCTGAAGGTCTACCTCCACCTAAAACAACTTTTGCGCCTTCACTCTTTGTCGTTTCAACTAATTTTTCAATCTCCTCCAAACGATTTGCTGTTGTTAAAGGTCCTAAGTCAGTGCCTTCATCCATACCATTTCCAATTTTTAATTTTTTTGCTCTATCTACGAAAGCATTTATAAATTCTTCTTTTCTTGTTTCTTGAATGTAAAACCTATTTGGGGATATACAAACTTGACCATTGTTACGAAATTTTGCTGTTATTGCCATATCTGCAACTTTATTCATGTCAACATCGTCAAATACAATAAATGGAGAATGACCACTTAATTCCATTGTAACTCTTTGAACTTTATCTGCAGCTTTTTTAAGTATTAATTTTCCAACACGTGTTGAGCCAGTTATAGAAACTTTTTTTATTATATCTGATTCAAGTAATTCATTTGATATTTCAGCTGGGTCTCCAGATAATAAATTGACTACTCCATCAGGAACTCCAGCTTCTTTACAAATATTTATAAGTTCCATAACTGCTCCAGGCGTAATCACATCTGGTTTACAAATAACTGAACAACCAGCAGCCAGTGCAGTTGAAATTTTTCTAGATGCTAAAACTATAGGAAAATTCCATGGCACAAGTGCTGCTACAACACCTACTGGCTGATAGTAAACATGAACTCTTGTTTCTGGAAATCTACTTTGTAATGTTTCACCATAAATTCTCTTAGTTTCTTCTGCATTCCATTCAAATATATCTGCTCCACCACCAACTTCTCCAATTGCTTCTTTAAGAGGTTTTCCAACTTCAAGTGTAAGCCATTTAGCTAATACATCTTTTCTTTCACGCATCAAATCTGCAATTTTTCTTATTACATAAGACCTTTGCCATGGAGTAGTATTTTTCCAAGTTTCGAGACCTTTCTCTGCTGATTTTAATGCTTTTTGAACGTCAACCGACGATGCTTTTGATGCTTCTCCTAAAACTTCTTCTGTTGCTGGATTGATAACTTTATAAGTTTCTTTTTTTTCTGCTTGTTGCCACTGACCATTAATGAATTGACCAAAATTGCTATACATATTTTTTAAATTGTGTTTAATTGTTAAAAGTTAAAGATTTATATATAGAATAATGAAAAAAATAAAGCTCACTTGTGCACATGCAATAATAAAACATCTTATTGCTCAAAAAGTTTTAATAGATGGTAAAAAAGAGCAGTTATTTGCTGGAGCTTTTGGTATTTTTGGACATGGCAATGTTGCTTGTTTAGGACAAGCTCTACAAGAAAATCAAGATAAATTACCAACTTATAGAGGGCATCATGAGCAAAATATGGCTCTGACTGGAATAGCATATGCAAGAGCTAAAAGACGAAAACAATTTTTTGTTGCAACTAGTTCAGTTGGACCAGGATCTACAAATATGGTTACAGCCTCGGCTGTTGCTATGAGCAATAGACTTCCAATTTTATTTTTACCTGGAGATACATATGCAAACAGAATGCCTGACCCAGTTCTTCAACAAGTTGAGCATTTTAATAATCCTGGCATTACTCAGAATGATGCTTTCAAACCAGTAACAAAATATTTTGATAGAATTACAAGACCAGAACAAATTTTACAAACATTACCTCAAGCAATCCAAACAATGTTAGATCCAGCAGATTGTGGACCAGCTTGCTTATCATTATCACAAGATGTTCAAGGTGAAACATATGAATATCCTGAAGAATTTTTTAAAGAGAGAGTTCACAATATTAGACGACCAAGACCTGATGATTTTCAAATAAAACAAGCAGCTGAGCAAATTAAAAAATCTAAAAATCCCTTATTGATTTCAGGTGGAGGAGTTTTTTACTCTGATGCAATGGAAGATCTAAGTAATTTTGCAATTAAACATAATATACCAGTTACACAAACAGTTATGGGCTACTCTACAATGAAGAGAGACCACTCTCATTTTTTAGGTCCCATAGGTGGTCTTGGTGGCAAAGCAGCAAATAATTTAGCAAAACAAACTGACCTAGCTATTGCTGTTGGAACAAAGTTGGCTGATTTCACAACTGGTTCGTGGGCAAATTTTGAGAACCCAGACTTTTCACTTGTTAGTGTTAATGTGTCCAGATTTGATGCTAGCAAACATTTGGCGCAATCAGTAATAGGTGATGCCAAAGTAAGTTTACAAGAGCTATCAAATGCCTTGGGAGATTGGAAAGCACCTGATGAATGGCATAAAAAATCAAGAGATGAATTAAAAAATTGGAATGATTATGTAGATAAAGAAAGCGGTCCAACTAATCAAGAACTACCTAGTTATGCGCACGCTGTAGGAGCAATATATCGTAATTCAGATCCAACAGACATTGCTGTTACTGCGGCAGGTGGATTAGTTGGAGAAGTTGTACAAATTTGGAGGCCAAAAGAATTAAATACACATGAAACCGAATGGGGTTTTAGCTGTATGAGTTATGAAATTTCTGGTGCATTAGGAGTTAAAATGGCAAACCCAGATAAAGAAGTAATAGCTTTTGTAGGAGATGGATCTTATTTACTTTTTAATTCAGATATTTATTCATCAGTTATAACAAATAATAAATTAATAATAGTTTTATGTGATAATGGAGGTCATGCCGTTATTAATAGGCTACAATTATTTAAAGGTGGGAAAGAATTTAATTGTCTATTTAATAGTTCAAAAGCTCCAAATCTTGTACCTGTTAATTTTGCTAAACATGCAGAGAGTATGGGTGCAAAATCTGAGGAGGTATCATCTATTTCTGAATTAGAAGAAGCATTTAAAAGAGCTAAAAAATCTGATGTGACTTATTTAATTTCAATAAAAACTCATTCTTATGAGTGGCTAGAAGGTTCTGCTTACTGGGAAAGTCCTACTTTAGAAATGCCATCAACAAAAGAAAATGAAGAGGCATTAAAACTTCATAAAGAAGGAAAATCAAAGCAAAGACAAGGTGTCTAAAATTCATGAATAAAGTTTTTAAGGTTGGTCTCATAGGATGTGGCCATATCGCAGAAACATATTTTAGGGGACACCAATATTTTAATAATTTCAAAATCGTTGCTTGTGCAGATATTAATCAAAAAGCAGCTGAAAAATGTGCGAAATTATACAACATCAAATCAATGACTGTTAATGAAATACTAAAAGATAAAGATATTGAGGTAATTTTAAATTTAACAATTCCTCAATCACATTATTCTGTATCAAAAAAAGTATTAAATGCAGGTAAGCATGTTTATTCAGAAAAACCATTAGCAACATACTTTCAAAAAGGAAAAGAGCTAGTGGCTTTGGCAAAACAAAAAAAATTATACATTGGTAATGCGCCGGATACTTTTCTTGGAGGAGGTGGACAAAAAGCAAAGGAATTAATTGACTCTGATTTGATTGGACAAATCAAACTTGGAAATGCAATCTTTGCATTTCCTGGTGTTGAAAACTTTCATCCAAAACCAGAGTCTTGGTATAAAAAAGAGGGAGGTCCAGTAATAGATATGGGTCCTTATTTTTTTACAACGCTTGTTAATCTTTTAGGGCCAGCTAAACAGGTACAAGGAAGAACATTAACGGCTTTTAAAAGAAGAAATTATAGAGCAGGTCCAAATAAAGGAAAAACATTTAAGGTTGAAACACCAACTACTTATTTAGCAACAATTCAATTTCATAATGAAGCAATTATTCAAGTTACTCTATCCTTTGATGTTATTAATCATCAAAGAAATCATATGGAACTTTATGGAACTAAAGGATCAATTATCGTTCCTGATCCGAATATGTTTGGTGGATCTGTTTATATTTCTGTTACAGAGGGTGGTCGTTGGGGTGAACATAAAACTGATAAAATGCATTTAGGAAAAATAAATATTACATCTGCCAGCGGTAGATCTAATGAGTCACCAACAAATGCAAACTATAGAAGTGTTGGAATGTCTGAGATGTTATATTCAATCGAAAAAAAGAAAAAACATCGATGTTCTGGAGAGCTATCTCTTCATGTTTTAGATATAATTGAGTCTACTATGAAAGCTGCAACAACTGGAGTACCTCAAAAAATAAAAACTAATTGTGAAAAGCCAAAAAGATTTACGGAAGAAGAAGTAAAAAAAATTCTCTTATAGATCATGAAAGATATTGCAATTGTTGATCCGTATCCAAGAACTATGGAGCTTATTTTTTCAAAACCAAAATTAAATGAGTTAAAAAATAAATTTATGCTTATTTTCGCACCAAAAACAAATAAACAAAAATTTTATATTAATAATATTCATAAAGCGAAATTTATAATTGGACAGCCTGATCTTCCTAAATTTTTGTTAATGAAAGCAAAGAAGTTGAAAGCAGTAATAAACGTTGAAAGTAACTTTCTAGATAATATGGATTATAATTATTGCTTTGATAAAGGCATTCATGTTATTGCAACTTCACCCGTTTTCTCGAAACCAGTCGCAGAAATTGCACTTGGATTTACACTCTCTCTTCTTAGAAATATTCATGGAGCAAATCAGGATTTCATTAATAAAAAGGAAAAGTACGGATTAGATGGAAATCTTAAGTCTTCATTGTTATCAGACAAAAGAATTGGATTATTGGGATTTGGAGACCTAGGAAAAGCTTTGGTTCCATTATTAAAACCATTTTCGAGCAAAATAAATATCTATGATCCTTGGATACCAAACAAAAAAATTATTAATCAAGGATTTAAACCAATTACTTTAAAAAAAATGTTTAAAGAATGTGAAGTTATTTATGTGCTCGCTGCAATTACTACAAAAAACAAAGGATTGATTGATAAAAAATTACTCAATCTTATGAAATCAAACTCACTTTTTATACTAATGAGTAGAGCTGCAGTTGTTAACTTTAAAGATTTAAAAAATAGGCTTAAAAAAGGTGATATTTATGCAGCGCTTGATGTTTTTCCGGAAGAACCAGTTAAAAAAAATGACCCAATAAGAAAATTAAAAAATGTTTTATTTTCTGCACATAGAGCGGGTGCTTTAGACGAGGCATTCAAGGAAATGGGCAATATTGTTTTTGAAGATATGAAATTAATTTCAAAAAATCTTAATCCAAGATTTTGTAAAAGAGCTCTAAGAAAAACTGTTCATCTTTTAAGGTCAAAACCTGTTGCAATTAATTAATTTTTTTTTTAATTTAAATTAAATGACTTCAACAAATAAATTGCTCTTAGAGGCTAAAGGTATCACAAAGTATTTTGGAACAATAACTGCTTTAGAAAATGTAAATTTAAAAGTGCACGAAGGTGAATGTTTAGGTGTAGTGGGAGACAATGGTGCAGGTAAATCTACACTAATGAAAGTATTATCTGGTTTGTACAAACCAAGTGCAGGTGCTTTATTTTTTGAGGGTAAAGAACACGTATTAGATAGTCCAAAAGACTCTCAAAATTTAGGTTTAGAAATGGTTTATCAAGATCTTGCATTGGCAGGTAATTTACCTATTGGAGAAAATATATTCTTAGGAAGAGAGCCAACAAAAAATATTGGCTTTTTAAAATTTCTAGATTTTAAAAAAATTCAAGAAATGACAAGCGCACACTTAGAGAAACTAAAAATAAATGTTAAAAGTGCTGATCAGAAAGTAGAGGAATTATCTGGAGGACAAAGACAAGCGGTTGCAATAGCTAGGTCAACAGCATTTAATGCCAAAGTTGTTATAATGGATGAACCAACTGCTGCTTTAGCAATAAAAGAAGTTGGAAAAGTATTAGACCTAATTAACAAATTAAAAAGTACTGGCGTAGGTGTTATAGTAATAAGTCATAGAATGGATGATATTTTTACTGTTTGCGACAGAGTAATGGCACTTTTTCAAGGAACAAACTTTGCTGAGTCTCAATTAGATAAAACTTCAAGAGATGAAGTCATTGGTTGGATTATGGGAAAAAAATAAAATGGACGATAAGGAAAAAAAACAAGATAGCTTATATGTAAAACTTATTCCATATTTTGAAAAATACGGGATTTTACTATTATTAGTTATCATGATCTTGGTAATGCATATTTTGCAACCAGATGTCTTCTTGTCTTGGAGAAATGTAACAAACGTATTCAAACAAATATCTTGGCAATCAATGTTAGCTTTAGGTGTTTTTATGGTTATTGTGACTGCGGGTATAGATCTATCAGTTGGCTCAATAATGATGCTTTCATTGATGATTTTAGCAATAGTAGCTAAAGCTGGAGCACCTTGGTTTGTAGTTGTTCTAGTACCTTTGTTTGCTGGATTTTTATGCGGGTTGATAAATGGTTTGGGGATAACACTTTTAAGAATGCCTCATCCTTTTATAATGACTTTAGGAACTCTTTATATTTTTAGAGGAACAGGAAACTTAATATCAGGCGGAACACCCATAAGTGGATTTACCGATGAAGTTAGGTACTTAGGTCATGGTAGAATTGATCTTACTTGGTTAGGATTAGAGAAATCTCAATATCTCCCCGTAAGCTTAGTTTTAATCGCTGTTGTATATTTTGTTTTTTGGGTTTTCTTGAATCATAGTCGAACAGGAAAGTGGATTTATGCAATTGGTGGCAACCCAAGCGCAGCAAGAGCTTCAGGAATTAATGTTAATAAAATTTTAATAATTGTTTATTCACTTTGTGGATTTTTATCAGGTATTGGAGCATTAATTTT
>CACBMY010000022.1 GCA_902540545.1 uncultured Pelagibacteraceae bacterium | reverse complement strand
CAGTGACCTTATCTGAATTATTTTCAATAACTTTATTTATCAATTCCTCTATCGCTTTTGGATCGCTTTCTTGTTTTAAACCTTTTTCTTTTACTATTATTAATGGATCTTGATCTCCATCTATCATTTGCTCAAAAACCGTTTTAGCTATTTTTCCTGATATGGTTCCATCTTTTATAAGATTAATAAGTTTTGATAGATTTTTAGCACTAACTGGGCTTTGAGATATTTCTAAATTTTTTTCATTTAAAACTGCAAATAATTCACCTGTAATCCAGTTTGTTGCTAATTTAACATCAGAATTTTTTATAACTTCTTCAAAGAAATTTGATGTTTCAATGTCAGATACTAAAATTGTTGCTTCATACGGCGAAAGATTAAATTTATCTATAAATCTTTTTTTCTTTTCATCTGGTAATTCAGGTATATCTGATTTTATTTTTTCAATTAAGTCTTGGCTTATTTCAAGCGGTAATAGATCTGGGTCAGGAAAATATCTGTAATCATGCGCGTCTTCTTTTGATCTCATAGATCTTGTCTCATTTCTTTTAGTGTCAAAAAGTCTTGTCTCTTGATCTATTTCTTTCCCCTCCTCTAACAAATCTATTTGTCTATTTGCTTCGGATATTATTGCCATTTGCATAAATTTTATTGAATTAACATTTTTAATTTCACACCTGGTGCCGAACTCAGTCTCCCCTTTTAATCTTACTGATACATTAACATCTGCTCTCAAAGAGCCTTCTTGCATATTGCCATCACATGTTCCTAAATATCTCATTATTGATCTTAATTTTTTTATATAAACGTTGACTTCATCTGGAGATCTCAAATCAGGCTTACTTACTATTTCCATTAAAGCCACTCCAGATCTATTTAAATCGACTAATGTATTATTTGGATCAATATCATGAATACTTTTACCTGCATCTTGCTCTAAGTGTAATCTTTCGATTCCAATTTCTTTTTGACCATTCGGCATATCCAAAATTACTTTTCCTTCACCGACAATTGGATATTTGTATTGAGAAATTTGATATCCTTGAGGTAAATCTG
Source organism: uncultured Pelagibacteraceae bacterium (assembly GCA_902540545.1). Taxonomy (GTDB): domain Bacteria; phylum Pseudomonadota; class Alphaproteobacteria; order Pelagibacterales; family Pelagibacteraceae; genus Pelagibacter. Next base: position 10,285 of record CACBMY010000022.1, on the reverse strand, counting down.
CATAAAAATAATTTTTTCTATCAAAGACAGATTTTTTATTTATTTTGGCTTTAAGTCCTATTCCAGTTTTAATTGCTTGTTCAATACAAAATTCATTTATAACTGGCAACATTCCTGGAAATGCTGCATCTACGAGACTAACTTGTGTGTTTGGTTCTGCACCAAATTTTGTTGATGATTGAGAGAAAAGTTTAGACTCTGAAGTAACTTGAGCGTGTACTTCTAAACCAATTATCACTTCATATTGTTTATTTTCTCTTTCAATAAGATATTCACTATTTTTACTCACTTAACCACCAGTCTGAAATATCATTTTTAAAATTAATCTTATCCTCTAATGCGTAAGAAATATTAAGTATATTTTGCTCATCAAAAGGTTTTCCAATTACTTGAAGGCCTAAAGGATAATTATTTTTATCTTTACCAGCTGGTATAGAAATACCTGGTAAGCCTGCTAGATTTATTGGAACTGTAAATATATCATTTAAATACATTGATACTGGATCATTTGTTTTTTCACCAATTTTAAATGCTGAGCTTGGTGTAGATGGAGTTAAAATTGCATCAACTTTAGAAAAGGCATCATCAAAATCTTTTTTTATTAATTGTCTTACTTTCTGCGCTTTTAGATAATACGCATCATAGTATCCAGAAGATAAAACGTAAGTTCCAATCATAATTCTTCTTTTAACTTCATCACCAAAACCTTCAGATCTTGTTTTTTCGTACATTTCTATTAAATTTTGACCAGGAGATCTAAAACCATATTTAACACCATCATATCTAGCTAGATTTGAGGATGCCTCTGCTGGTGCAACAATATAATAAGTTGGTAATGCGTAATTAGTATGTGGAAGCGAAATATCGATAATTTCTGCTCCGCAATCTTTTGCATATGAGATGCCATTTTTCCATAGTTGTTCAATTTCGTCGGGCATATTGTCAACCCTATATTCTTTAGGAATACCAATTTTCTTTCCTTTAATATCTTTTGTTAATTCATTTGAGTAATAATTTCTTTTGTAATCAATTGAAGTTGAATCTTTTTGATCAAATGAAGAGATCACCTCTAAAAGCATAGAACAATCTCTTACATTTTTCGTCATAGGTCCTGCTTGATCTAAAGATGAAGCAAATGCTACAATTCCATAACGAGAACAACTTCCATATGTAGGTTTAAGTCCAACAGTTCCTGTAAATGAGGCTGGTTGACGGATAGATCCACCTGTATCTGTTCCAATGGTAACTGGGGTTAAATTTGCAGCAACAGCTGCAGAAGAACCTCCTGAAGATCCACCAGGGACTAAATTTTCTCCTACCGGATTTTGAACATTTCCAAAAAAACTAGTTTCATTTGAAGAGCCCATAGCAAATTCATCACAATTAAGTTTACCAAGAAGTATTGCTCCTTGACTCCACAAATTTTGAGTAACTGTAGACTCATATGTGGGAACGAAGTTATTTAATATTTTGCTTCCTGCTGTTGTTCTAACTCCATTTGTACAAAATAAATCTTTAACAGCAATAGGAATACCTGGTAGTTTAAAATCTAAATTAGGATTAGAATCAAATTTCTTTGATTGATCTATTGCTTTTTCAAAATTATCCGTAACATAAACATTTAATTTTTTTGATCTTTCAGCGCGGTTTATAAATGCTTTTGTAATTTCTTCTGAAGATAGTTTTTTTTCTTTTATATTCGATGTTAATTCGAATAAACTTTGACTTGTTATATCTGACATTATTCAACAACCTTTGGTACAACAAAAAAATCTTTATTTTCTTCAGGTGAGTTTTTTAAAATTTTTTCTCTGATATTTTCTGATTTAATTTCATCTTTTCTAAATCTTAGGGTGGTCTCAGCAATTGATGTTAAAGCTTTAACATTATCAGTATCTAATTCATTTAATTTTTCTATAAATTCAAATATATTGTTTAAGTCGCCCTTTAATTTGTTAGCTTTTTCATCATCAATAGAAATTCTTGCTAATTTCGAAATGTGCTTTACTGTTTTAAGATCTATACTCATATGGTAAAAATATTGCCGCAAACTATCACTTAAGTAAATAATATACAATATGATCACAATTGAGGAATTTAAAAAGAAACAGCTAAATACATCTAGATTAATTGGTCTTGATTTAGGTTCAAAGAGAATTGGTGTAGCTATATGTGATGAAAATCAAAAAATTGCCACACCCCTTAAAACAATAAACAAATCCAAATTCGAGGATCTTATCAATGAATTGGAGGATATTATTAAAGAAAATAATATTAAGGGAATAATTATTGGTAATCCAATAAATATGGACGGAACCTTTGGTAAATCTTCTCAATCAGTCAATGATGTGTCAAAAGCAATATCAAAAGAAATTGATCTTCCAATAAGTCTTTGGGATGAAAGATTATCAACAGTTGGGGCGTTTAAATTAACTGAAAATTTAGGTATTAACGTAACTAAAAGAGAAAAAAATATAGATAAAAATGCTGCTGCATTTATCTTGCAGGGTGCCATAGATTTTATTAATAATTAATACTTGCATTAATCAACCTTTGTGGCTATAGAGTTGGTTTTAATGGCAACTAAAACCAAAGCTATTAAAATTTCTCAAAAACATCTTCTAGGTATTCAAGATTTATCAATAAATGATGTTAATTTAATCTTAAAAGAAGCTGAAAAATTTATTGAATTAAACAAAAGTAAAAATAAAAAATTAGATTTACTTAAGGGAAAAACACAAATTAACCTTTTTTTTGAACCATCAACAAGAACACAAAGCTCATTTGAACTAGCAGGAAAAAGATTAGGTGCGGATGTTATGTCAATGAATATAACAAACTCAGCAATTAAAAAAGGTGAAACGCTAATAGACACTGCAATGACATTAAATGCAATGCATCCTGATATAATAGTTATTAGACATCAAGATTCTGGAGCTTGTAATCTTTTATCTCAAAAAGTTAATTGTGCTGTTTTAAATGCTGGTGATGGAAGGAGAGAGCACCCTACCCAAGCATTACTTGATGCATTAACTATATTGAATAGGAAAAAAAAAATTCAAGGATTAAAGGTTGCAATTTGTGGAGATATTCTACATTCAAGAGTAGCAAGATCTAATATTTACTTGCTAAACATGTTGGGTGCTGAAGTTAATATTGTAGCTCCTTCAAACCTTTTACCAAAAGATATAGAAAAATTTGGAGTTAATATTTTTTCAAATATGAAGAAAGGTGTAAAAGATTGCGACATAGTAATGATGCTTAGACTTCAAAATGAAAGAATGAGTAGTTCATTCTTATCATCTAATAGAGAGTATTATGAATACTATGGACTAACACAGGATAAATTAGAATATGCAAAATCAGATTCAATTATTATGCATCCTGGTCCAATGAACCGCGGTATTGAAATTGATACAAAACTAGCTGATGACACCAATATGAGTGTTGTAAAAGAACAAGTTGAATTAGGTGTTGCGATAAGAATGGCATGTTTAAAAATTTTTTGTGAATGATGAAAAAAAAATACTTTATTAACGCAAATATAATTGACCCTCATAACAACATAAGTGAAATAGGAGGATTAATAATAGGAGAAGATGGAAAAATTGAAGGTGTTGGCAAAAAGGTGAATAAAAACAACATTCCTAGTAGAGAAAAAGTTATTGATTTAAAAGAGAATTATATTTTCCCAGGTATAGTTGATATGAGAGTATTTGTCGGCGAGCCAGGTTATGAATATAAAGAAAATTTTAGAACTTTAAGCAATGCTGCATTATCCGGGGGAGTAACTTCAGTTGTAACAATGCCTAATACTGATCCAATAATCGACAACGTTTCAATAGTAGATTTTTTAAAAAGACGAGGTAGAGATAAATCAAAAATAAATATATTTCCCACGGCATCTCTAACAAAGGGTACTGAAGGTACAAATATGACAGAGTTTGGTCTTCTGCAAAGTAAAGGGATAATAGCATTTACAGATGGAATTAAAACAATTCAGAATACAAGAGTTATGTCCAGAATAATGAATTCAGCAAAAGATTTAGGATCTTTAATAATGCAACATGCGGAAGATCAAGAATTAGCTGAAAATGGCATGATAAATGATGGAATAATTTCGACAAAACTTGGTTTGCAAGGTATCCCAGAAATAGCAGAGTTAATAATTATAGAGAGAGATTTAACATTATTAGAAGAATATAATTGTCGTTATCACATATCTCAGATTTCATCAGGAAAAGCAGTTGAAATTATTAAAGATAGAAAAGATAAAGTAAGATTTTCCTGTGGGGTATCAATAAATAATTTATCTTTAAATGAAAATGATATTGGTGACTTTAGAACTTTTTTAAAATTGTCACCGCCACTTAGAACTGAGGATGATAGATTAAGTTTAGTGCAAGGATTAAATGATGGTACAATCGATGTAATAGTTTCAGATCACAAACCTGAAGATGAAGAGCAAAAAAGATTGACATTTGCTCAAGCCGCAACAGGAGCAACTGGTATTGAAACGTTATTATCCTTGTCATTAGAATTATATCACAATGGATCTGTAAAACTTGAAAAAATTATTGCTGCATTAACCTCAAATCCAGCAAAAATTTTGAAAATTAATAAAGGTAATTTATCCGTAGGTAATGATGCAGATTTCTGTATTGTGGATATAAATAAACCTTGGATAGTAAAGCAAGAAAACTTGGTTTCAAAATCAAAAAATACGTCAATTGAAAATAAAAGATTACAAGGAAAAGTGACCAATACATACGTAAAAGGACAAGAGCTTTACAATATTTAAATGGAAATTTTTATTTTATCACTTTTATCATATTTATTAGGTTCTATTCCTTTTGGTTTTTTATTAACAAAAATTTTTTTAAAAAAAGACATAAGAGAAACAGGATCAGGTAATATAGGGGCCACCAATGTTTTAAGAACTGGTAATAAATTTTTAGGTTACTCAACTTTATTACTAGATATTTTAAAAGCGGTTTTGCCAATAATTTATGTTAAATTAAATTATCCAGAATTTATTTACATTTGTTCATTATCTGTTTTTTTAGGACATGTTTTTCCAATATGGTTAAAATTTAAAGGTGGTAAGGGTGTTGCAACATATGTTGGAATATTGATTATTTTAAATTATTTTTTAGGTATTGTTTTTGGTATTGTTTGGGTAATTACATATTTAATGTCTAAATACTCATCATTAGGATCAATTCTTGGATCATTAAGTGTTACTATTTTTATATTTTTTTATAGCAATGATAACATTATGTTTCATTTCATAATGTTTATTTTAATTTTTTACACTCATAGAGAAAACGTTAAACGCTTGATAAATAAAGAAGAAACTAAGACAAAAATTTAATAATTTGACAGTTTAACTGTTTTAAGTACGTTCTCTAAATATGAATCTAGTAATCGTTGAAAGTCCAGCAAAAGCAAAAACAATTAATAAATATTTAGGATCAGATTATACAGTTCTTGCAAGCTATGGGCATATAAGAGATCTCCCTTCGAAAAATGGTTCTGTTGATCCTGAAAATGATTTTAAAATGATTTGGGAAGTAGATAGTTTTTCAAAAAAATATTTAAAAGAAATTACAGATAGTGCTAAAGATTCAAAAAAAATTATTCTAGCTACTGACCCTGACAGAGAAGGTGAAGCAATAGCTTGGCATGTAAAAGAGTTTCTTGAAGAAAAAAAATTATTAAAAGATAAAGAAGTTGAAAGAGTTGTTTTCAACGAAATAACAAAAAAAGCAGTTACAAATGGAATAGATAATCCAAGAAAAATAGAGCCACATTTAGTTGATGCTTATATGGCAAGAAGAGCTCTAGATTATCTAGTAGGTTTTAATATCTCCCCCATTCTATGGACAAAATTACCAGGTTCTAAATCTGCTGGTCGAGTTCAGTCTGTAGCTCTAAGACTTTTAACCGAAAGAGAACAGGAAATAGAAGTTTTTCAACCAAAAGAATTTTGGACTTTAAATATAATTTTTAAAAATAACAAAAATGAAAAAATAAATACAACTATTTCTCAATTAGATGGAATCAAAGTTGAAAAATTTTCATTTAAAAACAAACAAGATATTAATGATGCTTTATCTCGAATAAAAAACAAAAAATACGCAATAACAGATATAAGCTCAAAAACTTATAACAGAAATCCAACAGGACCTTTTACTACATCAACATTACAACAAACAGCATCGAGTAAACTTGGTTTTGGAGCATCAAGGACAATGCAAATTGCTCAAAGACTATATCAAGGAATTGATATTGAAGGTGAAACGGTAGGATTAATTACTTATATGAGAACAGATGGAACTAATATTTCAAAAGATGCGATAACATCTTTTAGAGATTTTATAATGCAGAATTATGGTGATAAATATTTACCAGAACAACCTCTAAATTATAGTGGAAAAAAAGCAAAGAATGCTCAAGAAGCTCATGAAGCTATACGTCCAACAGAAATAATTCGAAAACCAGAGGATATAAAAAAATACTTAAGTACTGATCAATATAAACTTTATAATTTAATATGGTCTAGATCTTTATCATCACAAATGCAGTCGGCAAAATTTGATAGAAAAACTATTACAATCAATTCTAATGACGATAAAAACATATTCAAAGCTAGTGGTTCAACATTAAAATTTGATGGTTTCCTTAAACTTTATAAGATCGATGAAAATGATGATGATAATGAAAATATTTTGCCAGATGTTGAAAAAGGTGATGTAATGTTTGAAGATCATATTGATGAACAGCACTATACACAACCACCACCTAGATATTCAGAGGCAAGTCTAGTTAAAAAATTAGAGGAGCTAGGAATTGGAAGACCATCTACCTATGCAAGTATTATTTCAGTAATAGCTAATAGAGGTTATGCTGACATAAATAATAAAAGATTTTTCCCAACTGATAGAGGGAAATTACTTTCTGCGTTTTTAGAAAAATTATTTACCAAATATGTTGATTATGATTTTACTGCAAAATTAGAAGATCAATTAGATGATATAACATCCGGTAAAGAAAATTGGATAAAAGTTTTAGAGAACTTTTGGAAAGACTTTAATTCTAATGTTTCAGGTGTGAAAGAAAAAAGAACCAGGGAAGTATTAGACCTATTAAATGAAAGTCTTGGATCACTAATATTTGAGGTCGATAAGGATGGAAATATTGATAGAAAATGCAAGCTTTGTGAGTCTGGGCAATTAAGTTTAAAAAATAGTTTTAGAGGTGGTGCTTTTATTGGGTGTTCAAATTATCCAGAATGCAAATTTACAAGACCACTATCAAAATCTAAAGCAGCACAACAATTGACACTAGCAGAACCTAAATTCATTGGAAAAAATGATAAAGGTAAAGATATTTTTCTTAAAAATGGAAGATTTGGTCCATATTTGCAATTTGAGAAAGAAATCATAGAGGAAGATGAAAAAACTAAAAAGAAAAAAAAAAAATTAAAAAAAGAAGAAAATAATTTAAAAAATGTTTCCATCCCTAAAGGAATTGAGATTGAAAATATTGATTTAGAAAAGGCAAAATACTTATGCTCATTACCATTAAGTTTAGGTAAAAATCCTGAAAATGATAAGGATATTACCGTGAATGTTGGAAGATTTGGTCCTTACCTTAAATGTGAAAATAAATCTGCTAGACTAGAAAATGTGGATGAATTATTCACAATTGGATTAAATAGAGCTGTTACATTAATTGCTGAAGCTAAACCAGGAAGAATTTCATCATCTATGATAAAAGATTTAGGAGAACACCCTGAAGATAAAAAGCCAGTTAGAATCATGAAAGGTCAGTATGGTCCTTACATTAAATACAAATCTTTAAATGCGACTATACCTGAAGAAAAAGATCCTGTTGAATTAACTATGGAAGAAGCATTAATTTTAATTGAGAAAAGAAAAGAATACGATAGAAATAAAAAGAAAAAGAAAGGCAAATAATGTCAGCAGATGAAAATTTAAAAAATTTAAATATCAAATTACCAAAAGCTAACGATCCTGTTGGATCATATGCTGCTACAAGAATATCTGGAAATTTACTATATATATCTGGTCAAATATCAATTGATGAGAATGGAAATTTAATTAAGGGAAAACTCGGCAAAGATTATAATACTGAACAAGGTTATGAGGCAGCAAAAAGATGTGCATTAAGTATAATATCTCAAGCAAAAAAAGCATGTGGTGATGATTTATCCAAAATTAAATCATGTTTGAAACTTACTGGATATGTTAATTCTACTGATAATTTTATTGAGCAACCAAAAGTTATAAATGGAGCCTCAGATCTTATAAAAAGCGTATTTGATGAAGCTGGGTCGCATGCAAGAGCTGCTGTCAGCACTAATAGCCTTCCATTGGGTGTTGCGGTTGAAGTTGATGCAGTATTTGATCTTAATTAGTTATCTACCAATACTAAAATAATTTATTTTATTTTTTTTCATTTCAGAAGTTGAGTAAAGATTTCTCATATCAAAAACTTTAAAATTTCTTTTTTTTGTAATTTTTTTAAAATTTAGTTGCTTAAATTCATTCCACTCTGTGTGAATAATTATTAGATCTGCCATTTTGCAGGCATCTTTTGTATTTTCAAAAAATTTTATATTTTTAGATTTAAAAATTTTTTTTTTACCTGTTGGATCATAATAATTTATATATGCACCTTTTCTTGATAATGCTGGTATCATTTTTAATGCGGAAGACTCTCTCATATCATCAGTACCTGGTTTAAATGTAACTCCTAAAAATGTAATTTTTTTATTTTTAATTTTGTTATTCATTATTTTGCTAATTTTATTTAATAATAAATTAGATCTTTTATCATTTGAATTTATTACTGATTTTACAACTGAAAGATTTGTTTTAAATATTCTACCAGTTGAAACCAATGCCCTTGTATCCTTTGGAAAACATGATCCACCATAGGCTGGGCCAGCACGTAGAAATCTGCTTCCAATTCTTTCATCTAAACCCATACCAATTGCTACTTCTTTAACATCTATATTTGAATTTTCACATAAATTGGCTATTTCATTAATAAATGTAATTTTAGTCGCTAAAAATGCGTTTGATGCATATTTAATTAGTTCTGCCGATCTTCTAGAAGCATGAAAATATCTTCCACCCTTCTTAATTAAAGGAAGATATAATTTTTTCATAATTTTATTTGCTTTATTGCTGCTAGTACCCACAACAACTCTATCTGGAAATTGAAAATCTCTAATAGCTTCACCTTCTCTTAAAAATTCAGGATTAGATACAACATCGAACTTATTTTTATTTATATTTGATTTTAAGATTTTTGTAATTTTATCACCTGTTGTAACTGGGACTGTAGATTTAGTAACTATTATTTTATACCTGTTTAGATTAGATTTTATACTTTTGACAACATTAAATACATATTTTAAATCAGCTTTATTATTTTTAGTGGGTGTTCCGACGCAAATAAAGATAATGTCTGACTTTTTTATTGAATTAGAAATATTTGTTGAAAATAAAAGTCTTTTTTTTTTTAAATTTCTTACAACCAATTCTTGTAGACCAGGTTCATAAATCGGTATTATTCCTTTATTCAATTTTTCTATAATTTCTTTATTAATATCAACACAAATAACTGTATTGCCTAAATCAGAAAAACAAGCTCCACTAACCAAACCAACATATCCAGATCCTATAATACAAATTTTCATAACTTAGAAATTTCAATACCTGATTTAATATAACCTTTCAAAGACCCACAATCTAAATAATTACCTTTAAATTTATGTCCGATGAATAAATTTTGATCTAATATCATTCTTCTTATTGCATCTGTAATATGTATTTCTCCACCTTTACCTTTTTTTTGATTTTTTAAATAATGAAAAATTTTTTTTGATAAAATGTATCTTCCTATAACAGCGTTATTTGAAGGAGCATCTTTAGTATTAGGTTTTTCAATTACATCGGCAATTTTAAAATTTAATTTATCAATATTTTTTTTTATTGAATAAATGCCCCAGCGATCTACATTGTTTTTTTTAACTTTCATACTAGCCATTACAGATCCTTTTAATTTTTTATGAATTTTTATCATATCTTTTGAACAATTCTTTTTCATGATTAAATCATCAGGTAACAACATTAAAAAATAATTATTTTTTATAAATTTTTTAGTTTTAAGTACAGCATCTCCTGTTCCCATGGGTTTATTTTGATAAACAAATTTAATTTTTTTTTTAAAAAAAAGAATTTTTTTATAC
>CACBMY010000021.1 GCA_902540545.1 uncultured Pelagibacteraceae bacterium | reverse complement strand
ATGTATTGCACCAAATCCCCATATCAATTTGCTACAGTCAACTGTTTCGATTTTTCTATTTCTAAAGTAATTTTTGAAAATTTTAATTGCAATATTGTCTTCTTTTACTCTGAATATTGGAAGAATTATTTTTTTATTACAAATATAAAAATTCATATAACTTGCAGGAACTCTTGTATTCTCAATATAAATTGGTGGAGGCATAGGAACTTTTATAATTTTGAATTTCTTTCCTTTCTCACATTTACTTTCTTTCAATATATTTAAATTCATATTTAGGTTTTTATAATTTATATCTTTTTTATTATTTTCAACCGCAGTCATAATCGTATTTCTTGAAACAAATCTTGTTATGTCATCAACATGTCCATGTGTATCATCGCCTGCAATTCCTTTTTTAAGCCATATAAAGTTTTTTATATTTAAGTATTTATTAAACATTTTTTCGTAGTCCTTCTTTTTAAAATTTTTATTTCTTTCTTGAATTTTGCTTAACAAACATTCTTCAGTTAATAGAATTGTACCTGAGCCATTTACATCAAACGCCCCTCCTTCCATGATTATTTTTCTAATCCTGCCTTTTTTTTTGATTATTGGATCAATCTTTTTAAAATTAGCAATTTTACTAATACTATTATTGATTTTATTGTCATTTTTATAATTATTATATTTTGACCAACCGTTAAAACCAAAATTTAGTATTACTTTTTTCTTTTCAACTTTATTTGTTATAAATATGGGTCCAGAATCTCTTAACCATATCCTATCAGTTTTAATATAGTGGAAGTTGATATTTTTAATTTTATTAAGTTTTATTAATTTTTTTATATTTTTTATATTTTTGCTAACGATTAAGTTAACTTTCTGATTTTTTGAAATTTTTTTTATAATCTTTAAAATTACTTCAGGAATAAATTGATATAATCCAGGCCAATCATTTTTATTATAAGGCCAAGCAATCCAAACTGAATTTTGAGGCTCCCATTCAGCCGGCATTCTAAATCCATTAAAGTTTTCATTCATCTGCAGGATTTTTTAGTATGCCTTTATAAAAATCGATTCTTCTATCCCTTAAAAAAGGCCAATGCTCTCTGGCTGAATCAATTTTTTTATAGTTTATTTCACGAATTAAAATTTCTTCTTTTTTATTCCCAAGTTTTCCAATTATTTGCCCACTAGGATCTATGATCATTGAGTTTCCCCAGAATTCTATTTTCCTCTTACCTTTTTTTTCTGTTCCAACTCTATTTATAGCAACCACATAAGTACCATTTGCGATTGCGTGAGATTTTTGCATTGTTATCCAAGAGTCTAATTGAGATTTTCCAAATTTTTTTTTCTCTTTAGGATGCCATCCAATAGCAGTAGGATAAAAAATTATTTGTGCACCTTTAAGTGCAGTCAATCTTGCAGCTTCTGGAAACCATTGATCCCAACAAATTAAAGGTCCTATTTTACCAAATTTTGTTTTAACAGATTTAAAACCTAAATCTCCGGGAGTAAAATAAAATTTTTCATAATAACCAGGATCATCTGGTATATGCATTTTTCTATATTTCGATAAAATTTTACCTTTCTCGCTAATAACGATACTAGTATTATGATAGAAGCCATGTGTTTTTTTTTCAAATAATGAAATCATTAATATTATTTGTAAATCTTTGGCTAATTCACAAAATATTTTTGTAGTTCTGCCAGGTATTTTTTCCGCTAGTTTAAAGTTGGAATGACTTTCTGTTTGACAAAAATAATTTGATAAAAATAGTTCTGGTACACAAATTATTTTAGCTTTTTTTGATGCTGCTTTTTTTATATTTTTAATAGCTGAATTTATATTTTTTTGAATATTATCTGAAATTTTACTTTGAATAATTCCAATTTTTACTTTTTTGATCATCAATCAAAATATTTTGGAAAAGTTTTTTCTGTCTCTATTTTTCCACTCTCCAGTATGATAGGCGTCACTTGCTATTAATGGTAAAACACTGGTAGCTTCAGCAAATACCATTTGTTCTTTGGTAGTATCAACCTTACCCCATGAACTTGCTTCTTTTAATGTTGAACTACTGCAAGCTCCATCTCTTGAGTCAGCAACAGTAATTTGTATTGCATATTTGTGCATATCTACATTTTTTCCCAAAAGTTCAGCACAAATTACCGTGTCTTGTATAAAGTTTTTAGGAACTCCACCACCAATCATAAATAATCCCGACCCTTTAGATTTAATTTTAATCTCTGTTAATTCTCTAAATTCTCTAATTGAGTCTATTGTAATATGATTTTTTGGATTTCTCTCTTGATGCATGACTAACCCAAAACCTGCACTTGAGTCTGTAAATGCAGGACAGAATATAGGTACATCATTATCAAAAGCTGTTTCAATTAAAGAACCTTTCTTTTTAGAATTAGTTTTTAGATATTTGCCAATCTCTTTAATAAATTCTCTCGATGTGTAGGACTTCGGCTCAAGTTTGTCTGCTATTTCTCCTATTGTTTTATCACAAACCTGGAGCTCCTCTTCATCGATGTAAGTATCATAAATCCTATCTATATAATTGTCTCTAAGTTCATTATCATTTTGATATTGTGATCCTTGGTAATGTTTAAATCCAAGCGCTTCAAAAAAATCCATATCTATTATAGATGCCCCAGTTGCTACAATTGCATCTACCATGTTGTATTTAACCATATCTCTATAAATATGCATACATCCAGCGGCAGAAGTAGACCCTGCAAGAGTTAAGAATATTGTACAATCTTTATCTTTAAGCATTTCATTAAATATCTTGGATGCATTAGCAGTTTCTCTTGAAACAAAAGACATTTTTTCCATAGAAGATATAATTTTTCTAGAGTCAAAAGATGTAATATCAATATGTTCAACCTCTTTACTTAAAAAGTCTTTTTTTCTGTTATGATTAAGATTTTTTGAATCTGACATTATGCAACAAGAAACTCTTTACTTGTTTCTTTGTTATACATCGTCATTATTGGATCATCACAAACTTCGTAAACACTATCAGAATAATATCCATTAAATTGAGTTCTAAATGTCAATCCGTATGCTCCTAATTGACCTAATTCAATGTAATCACCTTCTTTAATATTATTAGGTAGAATAAAAGGTCCCTTCATATAATCCATACTATCACATGTTGGTCCATAAAAATCAAATGAAGTCAATTTTTTTGATATAATTCTTCCACTTGTAATTATCCTTGATGGATAAACTATATTAGGCACACCTGCATCAAATAAAGTTCCGTATGTTCCATCATTAATATATAGCTTTTGTTTTTTTCTTAAGTTTACTCTCACAACTGTCGAACCACTTTCAGCAACAATTGCTCGACCTGGCTCACATATAATTTCTGGTTTTTTTTCTAATTTTAATTTATTTAATGAATTTTTTATTTCCTCAAAATAAGAGTCTAATGATTGAGGAACTAAGTCAGGATAGATTGTTGGAAATCCTCCACCTATATTTATAACATCTGGAACTATTTTTGTTTTTTTTATTATATATTTAATTTCGTTAATCCCTTTTGAATAGGATATTGGATGCATACATTGTGAACCCACATGAAAACTTAATCCTATTTTTTTTGCATACTGCTTTGTTAATCTATAAAGCCCTATTGCTTCAGAAGTTTGTGCGCCAAATTTTTTAGATAAATCTATTTCTGCGTGTTCATTAGAAACTGCAACTCTTACAAATAACTCCAAATCCTTAGCTTGATTAGTACTATTAAGAATTTTTATTAATTCATCTTTTGTATCTATTGAAAAAGTCTTAATATTATATTTGAAATATGCTTCGTTTATACTTTCCTTGCTTTTTACAGTATGCATGTAGGAGCATTTTGCATCTGGGCTAACACTTCTAATTGCCTCAACTTCTTTAATTGAAGCGATATCAAAATCATTAATTCCGCTTTCCACGATAGTTTTTAACACTAATGGATGCGGATTAGTTTTAACTGCATATAGGATTTTACCAGGAAATTTATTCTGAAAAAATTTAGAAGCTATGTTTATAGAATCTCTTCTAATACAATAAACAGGTTCTGTTGGTTTCAGTTGGTTGACTAATTCATCAACTGATTTAAATTTTTGCATTTAAAGCTCCAAAAAAAATTTAACAAAAAAAACCGGCATATCTGCTATGCAAGTTTATATAAAACGAGCATTTATGCTGAAAATGAGCCAATGTAAAGTAAAAATGTACCCTTGAAATAATTTAGAATGTTTCCATATAAGGCACATGCCAGAAGCAGAAGTATTAAAAAAAATAACAGAATTCGAGGATAAATCTCTACTTATAGTAGATGATGATAACCCTTTTAGAGAAAGACTAGCACGAGCAATGGAGAAAAAGGGTTTTTCTGTTTCACAAGCAGAGGGTGTAAAAATTGGAATAGAGTCTGTGAAATCAAAAAAACCTGCTTTTGCAGTTGTTGATTTGAGATTAAATGATGGAAACGGACTAGAAGTTGTAAAAGAAATACAGAAAAATAACTCAGAGAGTAGAATAGTGATGCTTACTGGTTATGGAAATATACCAACTGCAGTAGCAGCCATTAAAGAGGGTGCAATTGATTATTTGGCTAAACCAGCAGATGCAGATGACGTAGAAAAAGCACTTTTAGCTGATCCAAATAAAAAAGCTGCTCCACCTGAAAATCCAATGTCCGCTGATAGAGTTAAATGGGAACATATTCACAGAGTCTTTGAATTATGTAACAGAAATGTATCTGAGACTGCAAGAAGACTTAAAATGCATCGAAGAACACTTCAAAGAATTCTATCAAAAAGATCTCCAAGGTAATTCTAAATATATTTTCTAAATTTAATAATTTTATTAACTAAAGCAGTTAGTAATAATATCTTAAATAATTCAGCATAAAGAAATGGATAAACACCAAATTCTAATATTGGTTTATCCCAACCGATTAAGTTTCCAAGCCACAAAATACCCAAAATATATATTATTGATGTTGCAATTATAATTTTTAAAAAATTTAATATATGGTTTTTATCGTATGTAAATATGCCTGCTATCAGACATGCAAATATAAAACCTATTAAATATCCCATTGTGGGACCAACAAAATAAGCTAATCCTATTCCTTTCTCTGGTGAGTTAGAAAATACAGGTAATCCCATAATTCCTTCTATCAAATAAAAAAATACCGAAAGTACTCCAACTTTATATCCAAGGGAAATTCCTAAAAACAAAACTATAAATGTTTGCATAGTCATAGGAACTGGATAAAAAGGTATTTTAATTTTTGCAGATATTGTCAATAAAATAGAACCTATTAATGCAAGTATTACGATTTTAATTATTTTATTATTAGAAATTGAATTTACTAATTCCATTAGCTTTAAATTACTATTTTAATAAAGTTTAATCCACTAATATTTATTAACAGGATGTTTTATTCTTACTATAATACGTCAATTTATTATAAATTAAGTTATGGGTAAAATTAAAAAAACAGATCATTTCTATCTTATTGATGGGTCTGGATACATATTTAGAGCCTATTATGCATTGCCTCCATTAACACGAAAAAGTGACGGTTTGCCAGTAGGAGCAGTAAGTGGATTTTGTAACATGTTGTTTAAATTATTAGAGGACTCTAAATCTAGCGAAAATTTAGAAAAACCAACTCATTTTGCAGTAATCTTTGACTCTGCAAGAAAGAATTTTCGAAACGAAATATATTCAGATTATAAAGGAAATAGGTCTGATGCTCCCGATGATCTAATTCCACAATTCGATTATATTAGAAAGTCAGTATTAGCATTCAATTTACCTTCTATAGAAATGTTAAATTATGAGGCTGATGATTTGATAGCTACTTATGTAGAGCAAATATTAGACGAAGGTGCAAAGGTTACAATTGTATCATCTGACAAAGATTTAATGCAACTTTTCAAAAAAAAGGTTCGTATATACGATCCAATGAAGAATAAATTTATATCTAATGACGACGTAATCAATAAATTTGGGGTTGGTCCGGATAAAGTAATTGATGTTCAATCTCTAGCAGGGGATAGTACTGACAATGTACCTGGCGTTCCAGGTATTGGTGTAAAAACAGCAGCAGAATTAATTAAGGAATATGGAAATTTAGAAAACCTTCTCAAAAACGCAAATAAAATAAAACAGAATAAAAGAAGAGAAACACTTTTAGAAAATAAAGATAAGGCTCTGGTAAGTAAAAAACTGGTCACATTAAAAAATGATGTTCCGGTAAAAGACAAATTAACTGACTTTGTTCTAAAAAAAGTAGACGTAGACAAGTTATACAATTTTTTGAGAGAAATGGAATTTAATAGATTATTGAGTTCGGCAATTTCGACGTATGGTCAATCCAAATTTAGTGATGAAATAGAAGTCAAAAAAGAAACATCTAAAATATCAAAAGATAAATATGTTTTGATAAAAAATTTATCTGAAATAAAAGATTGGATGCAAGAAGCCGAAGAAGCTGGTGAATTTTCTATTGATACTGAAACAGATTCTCTTGACCCACATCAGGCAAATTTAGTTGGCATCTCAATTTCTAGCAAAATAGGTAAAGCTTGTTATATTCCAACAGGTCATATTGATAAAAATAATCTAAATGAAAAAGATGTTTTGAGAATTTTAAAACCATATTTAGAGGATAAAAGTTTAAAAAAAATTGGGCAAAATATTAAATTCGATTACATAATATTTCGTAAAAGGGATATAGATATTCAAAGCATGGAAGATACAATGTTGATGTCATACGTTTTAGATGCTGGGAAAAATAGACATAATATGGATACCCTTTCAGATATTCATCTTGGTCACAAAACAATTAAATATAAAGATCTTGTTGGATCTGGAAAAAAAGAAATTAAATTCAGTCAAGTAGAGTTAAATATTGCAAAAGATTATGCGGCAGAAGATGCCGATATAACTTACCGTTTATATAAAATATTTTTGAAATCGCTTAAATCAGAAAAATTACTAAATATTTATGAAATTTTCGAAAAACCTTTAATTAAAATTTTAGCATCAATGGAAATCAATGGCATAAAATTGGATAATAATTTTCTTAAAAAATTATCTGTTAAGTTTGAAAAAAAACTTCAAGATTTAGAAAAACAAATTTTTAAAATTTCAAAAAAAAAATTTAATATTGCATCGACTAAACAGTTGGGTGAAATAATGTATAATGACCTCAAAATTGCATCGCTAAAAAAGACTAAAAAAGGGAGTTTTGCAACTGGTGCAGCTGTTCTAGAGGATTTAGCTTACAAAGGGAATGAATTTCCTAAATTGGTTTTAGAATGGAGGCAATCTAGTAAATTGAAAAATACATATTCAGATTCTTTGCCAGAGCATTTAAATCCCAATACAAAAAGAGTGCATACATCTTTTCTGTTAGCAGCAACTACAACAGGTAGACTTGCATCTAGTGATCCAAATTTACAAAATATTCCTATTAAAACTGAGGAGGGCAAAGATATTCGTAAAGCCTTCATATCAGAAAAAAATAAAAAACTTATATCAGCAGACTATAATCAGATCGAAATGAGAATTTTGGCTGATCTAGCTGATGTAAAAGAACTAAAAAAAGCTTTTAAAAATAATGAGGATATTCACTCATTAACCGCTAGCCAGGTTTTTGGTGCAGACATAAAAAAAATTGATGCTGATATGAGGAGAAAAGCGAAAGCTATTAATTTTGGAATAATTTATGGAATATCTCAATATGGTTTGGCCAAACAAATTGGTGTATCAAACAATGAAGCCGAAGAATTTCTAAATTCATATTTTATTAAATTTCCAGAAATTAAAGAGTACATGAATAATACAATTAAATTCTGTAGAAAAAGTGGATATGTAAGAAATATTTTTGGTCGAAAAACTCATATTCCAGGAATCAATGACAAAAATTTTAATGTTAGAAATTTTCAAGAAAGGGCAGCTATAAATGCACCTATCCAAGGATCTGCATCAGAAATAATGCGACTTGCTATGATTAGAATCAACGATGAGCTTGACACTAAAAAAACAAATGAATTTAATATGTTACTTCAAATTCATGATGAATTGATTTTTGAGGTAATTGATAATGGTACTAAATCTGCTTCGAAGAAAATTAAAGATATTATGACAAGTGTTAAAGATAGTGATTTGCATTCATTTTCAATACCACTATCGGTAGATATAAATATAGGTGATAACTGGGGAGAGCTTCATTAATAAACATTTAATTGCCCAATTTTAAACATTTTAGTATTTTTATAGTTAAACATGAAACAAACAATTGCTCTTGTTGATGATGATAGAAACATATTAACTAGTTTAAGTATTGCTCTAGAGAAAGAAGGTTTTAATATTCAAACTTATTTGGATGGAGAAAGTGCCTTAATAGGTTTGTCAAGAAATCCTCCAGACCTTGCTGTTATAGATATTAAAATGCCGAGAATGGATGGAGAAGAATTGTTAAAAAAATTGAGAAAAAAAACATCTATGCCTGTTATATTTTTAACTTCAAAAGATGAAGAGGTGGATGAGCTTTTAGGATTAAAACTAGGGGCAGATGATTTTGTAAAAAAATCAGGTGGCTTTTCAACTAAAGTTCTTATTGAAAGAATTCGTGTCCAACTTAGAAAAAAAGATAATAATTTAGAGGATAATAGAAATATAATTTCACATGGAAAATTAAAACTTGACCCTTCACAGTTAGAGTGCGAGTGGGATGGTAAGCAATTACCAGATAAGTTAACAACAACAGAATTCTTAATTGTAAAAGAATTAGCAAAAAGACCTGGAATTATTAAAGAAAGATCTCAATTAATGGATGTTGCTTACAGAGAAGACACAGATATTGAAGATAGAACAATAGACAGTCACGTAAAAAGGATTAGAAAAAAGTTTAAAAAAGTAGATAATAACTTTTCAGCGATAGAAACCAGATATGGTAGTGGTTATCGTTGGAATGTTAAATAATGGCTACTTTAAAATCTAATAATCAATCAATTTTAAAAAAATTCTTAGTTATCAACTTTATTGTTTTTTTAGTGATAGGTGTATTAACTTTATTTTACCTTAATACGGTAAAACCTACACTTATTAAAAATAAAACTGCTTCGCACATAAAAATTATTGATAATACAACAGAAAATATTGATCGTTTAAAAATAAATTTCTCAACTGAAGATATTAGAGAGTTTCTGTTTTCCACTAAATTTTTATTTCAAAGTATAGATAGAGTACAGATATTTGATAGTGAATTTAATTTATTAGGAGATACCGATACATTAGACTTAGATCCAAATGCTTTCTCACGA
The DNA here is from genome assembly GCA_902540545.1 of uncultured Pelagibacteraceae bacterium. Taxonomy (GTDB): domain Bacteria; phylum Pseudomonadota; class Alphaproteobacteria; order Pelagibacterales; family Pelagibacteraceae; genus Pelagibacter. The sequence goes on along the minus strand of CACBMY010000021.1, from coordinate 2,875 downwards.
AGTCTAAATATAATTGAAATGAGTGACTTAAATAATCAAAGTATTCAAAATAAGAATTTGGAAGAGATTAATAAAAGCTTTGAAAGTAAAGAAATATTTGAAGATTTAAAAAAGTATTCATATTCATCAGATTATGGAAAACCGTTAACTTATTCTAAAGAAAACTATGATCAATTTTTATTAGTAACTGTTAAAAATGTAGTTAGTGAAAACAAAACAGTAGGCTATTTAGCTATTACTGAAAATGCTAATGAAATAAAGGTTGCAATAGATGAAAGAAGAAATTTTATAATCAGAACTGCTTTGCTTGTCGCATTAGTAATTTTAATTTTTTCATATGTATTAAATAGATACTTCTTAAAACCAATTAAAAATTTGGTTCAATATACAAATATTATAAAAAATAAAAGTAAGGAAAAGACCAATATTGGAAATATAAAAAAAAGAAATGACGAATTGGGAAAATTATCAAATTCTCTTGATGAAATGACTAATGAATTAAACAAAAGAATTACCACAGCAGAAAATTATTCAACAGATCTTTTGCATGAAATCAGAAATCCTTTGGCATCTCTAAAAAGTGCCTCTGAGATAATTTCTGAAACAAATGATAAATCTCAAAGAAACAAATTAATTAATATAGTATCACATGACGTAGAGAGAATTGAAAGATTAATAACTGATTACTCTCAAATGCTAAGAGATGAGGCCGCAATTTCCTCTGAGAAAATGCAAAAATTAAATTTAAAAGACATTGCTCAATCTGTTGTTGATGATTTTAACAGTATATATGAAACAAAAAAATCGATTGGAATTAAATTGAAATCTAATGGAATTAAAAATTATAGTATATTAGGGATAGAAAATAGAATTGAACAAATTATTGCAAACTTATTAGAAAACTCAATTTCTTTTAGTGAAAATAATCAAGAAATTACCGTTGAAATATCAAAAGATAATAATGACAAAATTAAATTAGTTGTAGTTGATCAAGGATCTGGATTTAGTGAAAAGGATACAAATAAGATATTTAATAGATTTTATAGTAATAGACCTGAAAACTTTGGAGAACATTCGGGTTTGGGATTAAATATTGTCAAAAATTTAGTTGAAATTCATGGTGGCGAAATCAACGCATCTAATAATAAAGATAAAGGGGCAAGAATTGAAATAATTTTCCCAGAAGCATAAATCTTTGTTGATATATTAAGTGAAATTGTTAAAAGCCTCTTTCTATGGAAGATTTTAAAGTAAAAGATATATCTCAAGCGGAATTTGGAAGAAAAGAAATTTCACTGGCTGAAACTGAAATGCCAGGATTGATGGCTCTTAGAGAAGAATATAAGGGTAAAAAACCTTTAAATGGAGCTCGGATTGTTGGTTGTTTACACATGACAATACAAACAGCTGTCTTAATAGAAACTTTAGTTGAGTTAGGAGCCGAAGTAAGATGGTCCTCATGTAATATTTTTTCGACACAAGACCATGCAGCAGCAGCAATTGCAAAAGCTGGCATTCCTGTATTTGCATGGAAAGGCGAAACAGAAGAAGAATATTGGTGGTGTGTAAAGCAAACTATTGAAGGAAAAGATGGCTGGAAACCAAATATGATACTTGATGATGGTGGCGATCTTACAGCATTGATGCACAAAGATTATAAAGAATTATTAAATGATGTTAAAGGTTTATCAGAAGAGACAACTACAGGAGTTTTAGCATTAAAAAAAATGGAAAGTGAAGGCAATTTACTTGTCCCAGCAATAAATGTTAATGACTCAGTAACAAAATCTAAGTTCGATAATTTATATGGTTGCAGAGAAAGCTTAGTTGATGGAATAAAAAGAGCTACTGATGTGATGATGTCAGGTAAGGTAGCTATTGTAGCTGGATTTGGAGATGTTGGAAAGGGAAGCGCTGCTTCTCTTCGTCAAAGTGGTGCAAGAGTTATGGTTACAGAAACAGATCCAATTTGTGCTCTCCAAGCTGCAATGGAAGGTTATGAAGTAGTCTTAATGGATGAGATGATAAAAGAAGCTGACATTGTTGTTACTGCAACAGGAAATAAAGATATTGTGACAGCTGACCATATGAGAGAAATGAAAGATAGAGCAATTCTATGCAATATCGGTCACTTTGATAATGAGATCCAAGTAGATGCTCTTAAAAATTATAAATGGGATGAAATAAAACCACAAGTTCACGAAATTACATTGCCGGATGGAAAAAGAATTATTTTATTAGCAGAAGGTAGATTGGTTAATCTTGGATGTGCAACAGGACACCCAAGTTTTGTAATGAGTGCTTCTTTTACAAATCAAGTAACAGCTCAGATAGAATTATGGAATAACTCAGATAAATATGAGAAAAAAGTATATGTTTTACCTAAACATTTAGATGAGAAAGTAGCCAGACTTCATTTAGAAAAAGTTGGAGCTAAATTAACCAAATTATCAGATGATCAAGCAAAATATATAAGCGTAACACCAGAAGGACCTTATAAACCAGATGCCTATCGCTACTAAAAGTAGCAAAATAGATATTTCTAAAGAAATTATCACACGAAAAATTGCTGAAAAAATTGCAAGTAAAGTTAGCAAAAATACAACTTTGCTTTTTTATGGAAACATCGGAGTAGGTAAGACTACATTTATTAGATATCTAATAAATTATCTTCAAACAAAAAATGGTTTAGAAACAACAGAAATACCTAGTCCAACTTTTAATATTATAAATGAATATGAGATTAATTCTTTGATTGTTAGACATTTTGATCTTTACAGAATTAAAGATAAAAAAGAATTAAATAATTTAGGAATTAATGAAAACTTAGAAGATTATGCTAGATTAATTGAATGGCCTGAAATCTTAGGTAAAA
>CACBMY010000020.1 GCA_902540545.1 uncultured Pelagibacteraceae bacterium | reverse complement strand
AAGATGTTAAAGGTGCTATAAACCACTTTTTTTGTCTTAATTGATCAAATATCTGAACATCTAAAAGTTGAGCAATTATAAAAGCTGTTCCTGAACCAATTGCTATTCTTATAGAAATAAGATCAGTAAAATTTGTTGAAAATATTAAAGTAAACAAAATTCCGATTGTGAAGCCTATATAGACAATTTTTCTAGCTACTAATTTTCCAAAGGATCTGTTGGCTAAATCTGTAATTAAAAATGCAATTGGATAACTAAAAGCACCGTAAGTTAAAATTTCCTCTAAACCGTAATATTTTATAGGAAATTGAACTAAATAATTAGATGCTAGCACAACCAATCCCATTAAAAATGAGAGAGTAAGGAAAACTTTATTCATTATGCTGTTTTTGCAATTATCGATTTTTTAAGCTTTTTTAATCTTAACGATAAATCTCTTGATTTTGCTGATTTTAAGAAATTATCAAAGCTACCTTTTTTATCTACAGATCTAACACCTGCATTTGAAACTGTTAATCTCAGAGATTTTTTTAAAAGTTCACTTTTAAATTTTACTTTCTTTAAATTTGGAAGAAATCTTCTCTTAGTTTTATTGTTAGCGTGACTAACATTATGGCCTTTTAGAGGGATTTTACCGGTAAGTTCGCATTTTTTAGACATAAATTTTCAAGATGTATATGGTCTTAAAGAATACCAGTCAAGATTAATTTTTTGTTCCAATAGCTTCAGATATATTTTTAAAACCTTCTCTTTTTACAATTTCGTCGAGATCTTTATTAATCTTTGAAGCAATAGTTGGTCCTTTATAAACCATGCCTGTATACAATTGCACAAGAGTTGCACCGCTTACAATTTTATTAAAAACGCCTTCGGCAGAGTCAACACCTCCAACTCCAATTATTAAGATTTTTTTTCCAACTAATTTGAAAAATTTATTAATTAATTCATTGGAGATATTTTCAAGTGGTTTTCCAGACAAACCGCCTTTCTCTAATTTATTTATATTAGATATACTTTCCCTATTTCTATCTGTCGTATTTGAAACTATAACTATTTGAACATTATATTTTAAAAAAAGTTCTGAGATTTCATCAATACTTTTTTCATCAATATCAGGAGATACTTTGACTGCTATTGGCACATTTGAGTTTAAATTTTTCTTTTCTTCATTTATGCATTTTAAAAGATTATCTAACTCTTCATTTTTGTGAAAGTTTCTTAAATTTTCTGTGTTAGGAGAAGAGATATTAATTGTAATATAGTCTGCTAAATTATGAAATTTTCTGAAACAAATTAAATAATCTTCAACTCTGTTTTCAGTATCTTTATTAGGTCCTATATTAATACCAAGTAATCCATTGGGTGAATTATTTTCAATATTTTTTTTACTTTCTTCTGATCCAATATTGTTAAATCCAAGTCTATTAATTAAAGCTTCATCTTCCTCCAATCTGAACACTCTTGGCTTCGGATTTCCTATTTGTGGTTTAGGTGTAATTGTACCTACCTCAACAAAACCAAATCCTAGTTTGTATAGAGGATTGTAAACTTCTGCATTTTTATCAAATCCAGCAGCTACACCTAGAGGAGAATTTAACGTTTTGTTTAAAAATTTAGTTTGGATAGTAACTCTGCTTGTTTTATCTATAGCTGGTATCTGATTTAACTTTAAAGCCTTTATTGCTAGTGAGTGAGCAACTTCAGGGCTAAATTTAAATATAAAAGGTCTTATGAGATTAAACATTTTCAACCTTTTTTCTTATCAATTCTTTAGTTTCATTTACTCCAAAAAAACTAATGAAGAAGCCCATTCTGGGTCCATTTTCATCACCAAATACAACCTCATAGATAAGCTTAAACCATTCTCTTAAATTTTCTTTATAACCATTTTCTTTTCCTACGGTAAAAATGTTTGTCTGAATATCTTCAGGTGCCATTTTATCATTACAATTATCTAAAGACTTAATTAATGCTTTCAGTGCAACTTTCTCTTTTTCATTTGGAGTTTTGTAAATTTTTTTTGTTTTTATAACATCATTGAAATATTTTATTGCATATTCAATTAAATTATCAAAAATTGGATGATCATTTTCATTAATTTCTGACTTGTATTTTTTTACAAATTTCCAAAGTAATTGTTTGTTGTCCGCATTACTTGTTTCAACTAAATTTAAAAGCATTGAAAAAGTCATAATTGTATTTTCCTCTGGCATTGATCCATTATGTACATGCCAAACTGGATTCATTAACTTCTGTAAATCATTTTGAGTTTTTCCTTTTTCTATAAAATCTAGATATTCATCAACAGCTTTTGGAACAACTTCTCTGTACAATTTTTTTGCTCTTTTTGGATTTTGATACATGTAAAGAGATAGACTTTGAGGAGATGCATAATTCAGCCATTCATCTATAGTTACTCCATTACCTTTTGATTTAGATATTTTTTCACCTTTTTCGTCCAAAAAAAGTTCATAAGCAAAACCAGATGGGTTAGATTTACCTAATGTTTTAATAATCTTAGTTGAAAGAATTGCACTCTCAATTAAATCCTTTCCATACATTTCAAAATCAACATCTAAAGCGTACCATCTCATTGCCCAATCAACTTTCCATTGTAATTTGCAGTTCCCGTCTAAAATACTTTTTTCCAATTTTGATCCATTATTGTCAAATATGATTTTAGAAGATTTAGAATCAATTTCTAAAACAGGTATTTCAAGAACTTTTCCAGTTTCTGGGCATATTGGTAAAAAGGGGGAATAGGTTTTCTGTCTTTCTTTGCCTAAAGTTGGAAGAATTATTTCCATAATTTTTTCATAATTTTCTAGAACTAATTTTAGGGTGTCATTAAAATAACCAGACTTGTAGAGTTCTGTAGAACTTTTAAATGAATATTTAAATTTAAAATTATCAAGAAATTGTTTCAACATATTATTATTATGTTCTCCAAAACTACTAAACTTTTCGAATGGATCAGGGACATCCGTTAAAGGTTTGTGAAGATTATTTTTGAGTTTTTCTTGATTTGGAACATTTTCAGGTACTTTTCTAAAACCATCCATATCATCAGAAAATGTAATAATTTCCTTTGGAATATCTGTTAAATGATCAAGAGCGTTGACAATCATTGTCGTCCTTGCAACTTCTCCAAATGTACCTATATGTGGTAGACCACTAGGACCATAACCAGTTTGTAAAACTATTTTATTTTTTTTTTCTATGTTCGATTTTCTCTCTCTTAATAGCTTTTTAGCCTCGACAAATGGCCAGGCGTTTGTTTTGTCAAAATTTGTTTTGTCTATCACAACTACTTAAATATCCTTAATATAAGCCTTTTTAATAATTCATATAGAGTTGAAATTTATTTACCATAAAATAATGTCCATTCAAAATGTCCAATTATAAAACTGTCTTTTTTACATTAGGGGTTTTGCAAATTATTTTAGGTCTTTCAATGATTGTACCTATTTTGGTTCAATTAATATTTGATCAAATTGATGCAGGATTTATCGGATCAATGATTGTTACTATTGTTTTTGGATTTTTATTTTTCATTTCTAATTATGATCACGATAAAAAGATAAGTTTACCTCAAGCTTTTTTGCTCACAGCACTTTCGTGGTTAAGTATTGCTATATTTGGTTCTTTACCTTTAATTTTTTCTAGTACGGATTTGAGTTTTACAGATGCGTTTTTTGAGAGCATGTCTGGTATTACAACAACAGGATCTACAATTATCACGAATCTGAATGAAACATCTAAAGCGATATTACTTTGGAGAGGAATGTTACAGTGGTTTGGTGGTATTGGAATTATTGTAATGGCAATCACTTTAATGCCTTTAATGAATATAGGGGGTATGCAACTTTTCAATATTTCATCTAATGATACTTCTGAAAAAATTTTTCCTAAAACTAAAGAAGTTTCTTTAAGATTATTATCTATATATTCCTTATTAACTTTAACTTGTGCTTTTTTTTATTTTATATTTGGGATGAGTTTTTTTGATAGCATCGTGCATGCTATGACAACAATAGCGACTGGAGGTTTTGCTAATTATAATGAATCTATAGGTTATTTTAACAGCTCGTTAATAGAAATTAATGCAATAATATTTATTATTCTTGGAAGTATACCTTTTATTAGTTACATCAAATACTTAGCTGGAGACAAGAAAATATTTTTCAAAGACACACAAATAAAAACTTTTATAATTTTGGTTATTATTTCAATTCTTTTAATGTTTTTTTATTTATCTGTTATAAATAAAAGCTTAATTGAGATAAGTTTTTTATCTGTTAGCTTTAATATAATTTCTATTTTAACTGGAACAGGGTATGCTACAGAAAATTTTAGTAATTGGGGTCAATTTCCATTAGTTTATTTTATAATTTTAATGTTCATTGGGGGGTGTGCGGGCTCTACAACTTGTGGAATAAAGATTTTTAGAGTTCAAATTTTGTATCAATTTATATCAAACCAGCTGAAAAAAATAATTTATCCTCGAGGAATTTTCAAAATTAAATATCAAAATAATAATGTGGATGAAAAATTTATGGACTCAATTATTTCTTTTATATTTCTTTACATATTAATATTTTTTGTTGTAACTGCGCTTTTATCGCTTGATGGATTAAATTTTATTACAGCAATTTCGGCAGCTGCCACGTCAATATCAAATGTTGGTCCAGGTTTAGGTGATATTATTGGTCCAAACGGAAGTTTTTCAAGCCTGTCTGATTTTTCTAAATGGGTTCTCAGTGCTGCAATGATACTTGGAAGGTTGGAATTATTTGCAATTCTAGTATTATTTATTCCATCTTTTTGGAGAAAATATTAATGTTTGAAAAAAAACAAACTTGGTCGGAATCTATTTTAGTTTACAAGGATATTCGAATGCTAAGAATATTGCTTCTTGGTGCAATTAGTGGATTTCCTTGGGTTTTAATTGCCAGCAGTTTAAGCCTTTGGCTAAAAGAAGAAGGTTTAAGTAGATCGACTATTGGATGGGCAGGTTTAATATTTGGAGTGTACGCCTTTAATTATTTGTGGGCACCAATAATTGATAGAATACAAATTCCATTTTTAACAAAAAGATTAGGGCATCGACGAGGCTGGATTGTCCTTATGCAAATTATAATTTTATTTAGTTTAATTGTTTGGAGTTTTATTAACCCTACAGAAAATTTGGCGTTACTAATTAGTGTTGGATTAGTTATAGCAATTGCTTCGGCTACACAAGATATTACAGTTGATGCGTTGAGAATCGAACAAATTAATGCTGATGAAGGAAAATCTATGGCAGCAGGTGCTGCTATGGCTGTAGTTGGATGGTGGACCGGATATAAGTTAGGTGGTGTTATAGCATTGTTTACTGCCGAATTTTTTCAAAACATTAGAATTGAAGATTACTGGCAAACTACTTTTTTAGTACTTGGCGTTGTAGTAATCCTGATGAATATAGGTTTAATGTTTATACACGAGCCTATAACAACAGATAGGCAAAACAAACAAAAAGAAACAGACGAAATAATACAATCAAAACTTGGATCAAATAATGTAATAACAAAATTTGTTGCTTATATTACTGGTACAATAGGAGGTCCAATAATTAGTTTCTTCAAAAAAAATGGTTTCTCAATTGCAGTTGGAATTCTTGGCTTTGTCTTTCTTTTTAAAATTGGAGAAGCCTTTCTTGGAAGAATGTCCATAGTTTTTTATAAAGAGGTTGGATTTTCAAAAGGTGAAATAGCGATATACTCTAAAACTCTAGGCTGGATAACAACAGTTGTATTTACATTATTAGGTGGAATATTTGCTATGAGAGCTGGTACAATAAAAACAATGTTTGTTGCAGGTGGATTTATGGCAGCAACAAATTTATTATTTGCTGCTCTCGCGTGGTCAGGAAAGTCTGAATGGTTGTTTGCTTTAGCGGTTATCGCTGATGATATATCTGCAGCATTTGCAACTGTTGCTTTCGTAGCCTTTATCTCTCTTTTAGTAGATAGGACTTATACTGCTACACAGTATGCACTTCTAGCTTCAATTGGAACTGCAGGAAGAACGACGCTTGCTTCTTCATCGGGTGCTTTAGTTGATTGGCTAAATGGAGACTGGGGAACCTTTTTTATAATTACCACTTTAATGGTTATCCCATCTCTAATTTGTTTATGGTTTATAAGGAATAAAATTAAAATTGGTGCAAAATAGTTTTTTTTTAAAAGAGCCTTTTGTCGATATATTAGAGGAACCAAAAAAGAACTCTAATATTAGCTCTCAACTTATCTACGGTGAGAGTTTTAAAATAATTAGTAAAAAAAATAATTATTTTAAAATAAATACTTCATATGACAAATATTCAGGCTTTATAAAAAAAATTGATTGCTACAAAAAATTCAATCCAACTCATAAAGTTGGAATTTTAAAAGCTAGAATTTATTTAGGTAATAAAAAAGAGAAATCAAAAAAATTTTTACCATTTACGAGTAAGATTCAAATTTTAAAAAGGGATCAAAATTTCATTATGTATAAAAAAGATAAATGGCTAAGATCAAAAGACATATTTCCAATCCAAAAAAAAAATTCTGATTTTGTAAAGATATTTAAAAGTTTTCTAAATTGTAAATATAAATGGGGTGGAAAAACATTCGAAGGAATTGATTGTTCAGCTCTATTACAAATATTTTACAAATATAATAATTTTTTTTTTCCAAGAGATACGATTGATCAAGTTAAATTAAAAAAAGGTGAGGGATACAAAAAAAAATTTAAAAAAGGTGATATTATTTTTTGGAAAGGACATGTTGCTATATGCATCAATACAAATGATCTTATCCACGCTTATGGTCCAAGAAAAAGAGTGATCATAATGCCAATTAAAAAAACGATAAAACTAATTAAAGAAACTGCGAAATTAGATGTAAAGAAAGTAACAAGGATCTGAATTATTCTCGACCGAAATCAGGTTTAGAAATATCTTGTTTTTGAGAAATTATTTGTTTTCTTACTACTTTCGAATTGATTAATTTTTTTATTATCTTTGAATTTTCTTTCTTGCTTATATTCTTCTTAAAATCTTTTAAATTCTTCATAAAAAGATTTATTGCTTCAATCATATTAGTTTTATTCTCGAAAAATATATCTCTCCACATTATTTCGTTGGATGCAGCAATTCTTGAGAAATCTCTTAATCCACCTGCACTAAATTTAATCAAATTTTTATTCTTTTTTTTCTGAAAATCCTGAGCAGTTTTTATTAAATTGTAAGCAATCAAGTGAGGTAGATGGCTAGTGACTGAAAAAATTTTATCATGATCATCAGGATTCATAATAATTATTTTAGATCCTAAAGATTTCCAAAATCTCTCTACTTTTTTTTGTTTTAGAACATTTTTATCTTTTATTATTATGCACCACTTGTTTTTGAACAAATTAGCATTACCGTATTTGGGCCCGCTAACTTCAGATCCTGAGATAGGATGACTCATCACCCAATCAAGATTTTTTGATAATTTTTTTTTTTTTAAAGAAATTAGATTTTTTTTTGTTGAACCAACGTCAGTTATAATTGAATTATGATTGAGATTTTTATTTAATGACGAAAAAAATTTAGGATATTCACTCATAGGAGTGCTTAAAATCACAAGATCAATTTGTTTTAAATTTTTATCTAACCTTGTTAAAAATTTAATTTTTTTGTTAAATTTTTTAATAATAGATTTATATTTTTTAGATTTTTCAAATACAAAAAAATTTTTTGAAATTTTTTTTTGTATTGACGCCTTTAATATTGACGAGCCTATCAATCCGCAACCAATAATAAGAATATTGTTAAACATTTTTAAAAATAGTATTCATTCTCTTAAGGAATATTTGGTTTTCTTTTGTGTTGCCAATTGTAAGTCTTAGACAATTTTTTATGCCATATGAATTCATTTCTCTTAGTATAATTCCATATTTCTGTAATTTTTTTAAAGTTGTATCTGCGGTAAATTTTGCTTTTTTGAAATCTAACAAAAAGAAATTTCCAGATATTTTGTTTGTACCAATATTATATTTTAACATCTCATTTTTAATTTTTTTGCACCATTTAAGATTATGTATTACTGACTTTTTAACAAATTTATTGTCTTTAAGTGATTCAACAGCACAAATTTGAGCAAATTTATTTACGTTAAAAGGTGGTTTAATTTTATATAATTCTTGAATTATAGATTTATCACCGTATCCCCAGCCTACCCTTAATGAGGCTAGACCATAGATTTTTGAAAATGTTCTTAAAATAAATACATTTTTAGAGTTTTTAAATAACTGAATTCCAGATTTGTAATCCTTATTCTTCATATATTCAAAATATGCATCATCAACAACCAATAAAATATTTTTATTTAATCTTCTCCTTAGGTCTAATAGCTCGTTTTTTGTTAAATAAGTGCCTGTTGGATTATTTGGATTTGCAATAAAAACAATTTTTGTTTTTTTTGATGTCTTTTTAAGAATTTCTTTAACTGAAACTTTAAAATTAATTTCTTTCGCTAATTTTACATTTGCTCCAACGATTTTTGAGTATATCCTATACATGAGGAAACTGTACTGAGGAACAACAACTTCATCATTTTCTCTAAGGAACAATTGACAAAGCATTTGAATTACTTCGTCAGAACCAGAGCCACAAATTATCTTGGATTTATCACAACCATACTTCTTTGATATTTTTTGTGTTAACTCAGAAAATTTACTGTCTGGATATTTTGATATGTCAAATTTAGACTTAACAATTTTTTCGACATTTTTACTGACACCTAAAGCAGATTCATTTGCAGATAACTTAATAATATTTTTACTACCAGCCAATAAGGATTTTCCTGGTTTGTAACTCTGTAATTTTATGTTTTTAAATCTTAGCAATGTCATAGTAAATATTTCACTATAAATAGTCTTTTAACTAGATAAAACAATAATTAATTGAGCAATATTTGACATATAAATTCCTTTGAAGTAAAAGCAGCATGCGCTGATTTATACTGAATTGCGAGCGCTATAAAAAAACCGCTAAAATGTTTTTTTTCTCACAATTCAATCAGTACAATTATTATGAATAAGATTATTGATACAAAAAAAATAATTATATCAAATCCACTTAAATTGGATTGTGGTAAGGAAATTAATAACTTTCCAATAGCATATGAGACATATGGAGAATTAAACAGTGAAAAAAGTAATGCAATATTAGTTTTCCATGCTTTGACTGGAGATCAATATGTTTCTGGAAAAAACCCAATAACTAATAAAGATGGTTGGTGGAGTTATGTTGTTGGAGAAAATAAGCCAATTGATACAAATAAATTTTTTGTGATTTGTGCAAACGTTATGGGAGGCTGCATGGGATCTTACGGACCTAGCACAATAAATGAGTCCACTGGTAAACAAATAGGAACTGATTTTCCAATTATAACTATTAACGACATGGTTAACGCTCAATATGAGCTAATTAAATATTTAGAAATTGAAAAACTTTTTGCTGTAGTGGGTGGTTCAATGGGTGGAATGCAAGTGCTACAATTTGTTGCCAATTTTCCAGATAAAGCGAAACTCGCGATACCGATTGCTTGCACATCTAGTCATTCGGCACAAAACATAGCGTTTAATGAATTAGGAAGACAAGCAATTATGGCTGACAGTAAGTGGGAAAATGGATTTTATAGTAATTACAAATTAAATCCTGACAAAGGTTTAGCAGTTGCAAGAATGGCAGCACATATTACTTATCTTTCTGAAAAAGGATTGCAGGAAAAATTTGGAAGAAAATTGCAAGATAGGGATAGCCTAAGATATGGATTTGAGGCAGATTTTCAAATTGAGAGCTATCTTAGATACCAAGGATCTGTGTTTGTTGATAGATTTGATGCAAATAGTTATCTATATATAACTCGTGCAATGGATTATTTTGACTTATCCAAACAGTACAAAGGAAATTTATCTGAAGCATTCAAAAAAACTAAAACAAAATTTTTTGTAATATCATTTACATCAGATTGGTTGTATCCAACATCGGAGAATAGAGAAATAGTTATAGCATTAAATTCTGTTGGTGCAGATGTCGGATTTGTTGAAATAGAATCTGATAAAGGACATGACTCATTTTTGCTTGATGTTCCAAGTTTCCTAAAGACACTTGGCGATTATATTAATTCAACCTACAAAATTATAAATGAAAGAAGAATTTAATATTATATCTAATTTGATAGAGGAAAATACTAGAGTTCTCGATGTTGGTTGTGGCAATGGAGACTTAATGAAATTTTTACAAGAAAACAAAACTAAAGATATTCGTGGATTAGAAATTTCTAAAGAAAAAGTTCAAAATTGTTTATCAAAAGGATTAACTGTTATAGAAGGGAATGCTGAAAGCGATTTAAAACAATTTCCTAAATCGTCTTTTGATTACGTTATTTTAAGCCAAACATTACAAGCATTTCTGAATCCTGAATTAGTAATTAATGAATTACTTAAAGTAGGAAAAAAAGTAATTGTTACAATACCTAATTTTGGTTACTGGAGAGTTAGACTACAATTATTGTTCAAAGGCACAATGCCTGTAACGGAAAATTTACCTCATGAGTGGTACAACACACCAAATTTACATATGTGCACAATTAAAGATTTTTATAATTTTTGCAGTACTAAGAATATTAAAATATATAAGTCTATTGCTTTAAAAAAAAGTCGAATTTCAGAAATAAACAAATCAAATTTAAATTATAAAAATCTTGACTCTCACTTAGGTATATTTTTAATAGAAAGTTAAATGAAAGTAGAAATTATTAAGTGTCTGGAAGATAATTTTTCTTACATTTTAATTAATGAAGCTAATAGAAATTGTTGTGTTATTGATCCTGGTGAAGCAGATCCAATTATAAATTATTTAGAGAGAAATAAATTAAATTTAAAATATATATTAAATACACATCATCATAATGACCATGTTGGTGGGAATGAGGAATTAAAAAAAAAATTTGATGCAGAAGTAGTAGGTTATATTGGAGATAAAAGTAGAATACCTCAAATTGATATTTGCTTAAATGATGGTGAAATTTGGAAAGAAGATATTTTTGAAGCAAAAGTATATCATGTCCCTGGTCATACAATAGGTCATATCTGTTTTCATTTTTTTAAAAATAAATTAATTTTTACAGGAGATACTTTATTCTCCTTGGGATGTGGAAGAATTTTCGAAGGAAGTTATGAGCAAATGTATAACTCATTACAAGTTTTAAAAAATTTAGATAAAGATACAAAAATTTATTGTGGACATGAGTATACTTTAAAGAATTCTGAATTTTGTTTAGCACAAGACTCCAATAACAATGAATTACTAAAAAAAATTAAAGAAATTAAAGAAAAAATTAAACAAGGTAAAACTAGTATGCCATCAACGATTGGTGAGGAACTTAATTTTAACATTTTTCTTAAGTCAAACGATCTAGAAAATTTCAAAAAATTGCGGGATTTAAAGGATAATTTTTAAGTTATTAAACTTGACTATAATACAACCCGGACTATATTGCTCCCTATAAAAATTAGGGCTAACTATGTCATTCGCAGTAATTCAAACAGGTGGTAAACAATATAAAGTTAAAGCTGGAGAGATTCTTAAAGTTGAAAAACTCGAAGATTCAAAAGAAAATTCAAAAATAGAGTTTAATGAAATACTAGCTTACGGAGATGATAAAAATTTAGAGTTAGGAGAGCCGACTATTAGTGGAGCTAAAGTTGAAGCTGAATTATTAAAAAATGGAAAAAATAGAACAGTCCTTATTTTTAAAAAAAGAAGAAGGCAAAATTCGAGAAGAAAAAATGGTCATAGACAAAAATTTACAATGGTAAGAATAAGTAAAATCTATTCAAAAGATGGTAAAGTTATTTCTGAAGCAGAAAAAAGAAAAGAAATACCATCAAAAAAAACAGTTGAAACTAAGGAAGCAGCTAAATAAAAAGTAATTTATGGCAACGAAAAAAGCAGGTGGATCGTCGAGAAACGGAAGAGATAGTGCAGGTCGTAGACTGGGTGTGAAAAAATATGGTGGCGAGATGGTTGTGCCTGGCAACATTATTGTAAGACAAAGGGGAACTAAAATATTTCCTGGAGAAAATGTTGGCATGGGTAAAGACCATTCGATTTTTTCAGTTGTTAAAGGTAAAGTAGAGTTTAAAAAATCAAAATCTGATAGAACTTACGTTTCTGTAAAGCCCAATTAATAG
>CACBMY010000019.1 GCA_902540545.1 uncultured Pelagibacteraceae bacterium | reverse complement strand
TTTTTCTCAAAATATTTAGCTAAAACTTTAGACTCAACCAAACCACCTCTTGAGACATTAATGAAAATAATATTATTTCTCACTTTTTCAAAAAATTTATTATCTATAAAATTATGATTTTTTTCGTTATAGGGAACGTGTAGAGAGACTATGTTCGATTTTTCTGCTATTTCATTTAATTTGTTTACTTTTTTGATATTCATTACTTTATCATATCCATCGGGTATGAATGGATCATAAAAAATCACATTCATATTTAATGCCTTAGCTTTTCTAGCAAGGCTACTACCTATTCTCCCTAGACCCACTATTCCAAGAGTTATATCATTTAATCTCATTTGATTTGGTGATTTATTATGATCCCAGACTATTTTGTTTTTAATATACGAATTTTTTATTTGCGTATCATAAATCAAGAGTGATCTATTTAAAGCTAGCATTAAAGAAAGAGCATGATCTGATACTTCATCAACACCGTAATCTGGAACAACAAAGACTTTAATGTTTCTTTTTTTTGCCTCATTTAGATCAATTTTATCATAGCCAATTCCATAACGGCTGATCACTTTACAATTTTTGTAATTTTCTAACTCTTTTTTGTCAAATTTTAGAGTTGCGCCTGTCAAAATAGCATCTATTTTAGATTTAAATTTTTTGTTAAGTTTTTTATAACTTTTTATGTTTGTTAAGTATAACTTAAATTTGTCTCCTAAAACTAATTTTTCTTCTATTAAATTATTAGGAGTATCTGTCACTAAAACTTTAAATTTGGTAAGTTTCATATAAATAGATTAATAATAAAAAGTATAACTAAATTTAATTAAAATTGAAAACAAAAAAAACTTTTTTGATAACTGGTGTTGGTGGATTTGTAGGTTATAACCTAGCAAGACATTATTCAAAATATTATAATGTTGTAGGAATTTATAGGAAGCAAAAACCAAAAATTAAAAATATCACACTAATAAAAACAGATCTTAGTAAAAAAAAATTAAGTACACTTCTACAAAAAAATCATTTAAATATTGATGTAATCATTCATTGTTCATCAAAAACACCTGTAAGTAAATATAAGACCAAAAATATTTATTCAAATAATATTTTACAAATGAAAAACATTTTAAATATAAGACAAAATTTCAGAAAATTTATATTTTTATCTACAATGTCTGTTTATGGTGAAATAAATACTAAATATGTAAAAGAAAGCTACAGAGGAAAAAATATCAATCCTTATGGTCTATCTAAACTAAAATGTGAAGAGATGTTAAAAGAATTCACGAAAAAAAATAAAATATCCTCTTATGTTTTTCGACTTCCTGGGGTTGTGGGAAAGTTTTCTCATAGTAATTTTATGTCAACAGTAATAAAAAAAATGAAAGAAAATAAAAATCTAAAATTATCAAATCCATCTTCAAAATTTAATAATATCGTGCATGTAAATTTATTAATTAAATATATTGACTATGCTATTCATAAAAAAAATCATTTTGGTATTTTTAATATAGCAAGCACAGTACCATTAAAATTATCTAAAATCATAGGTATTTTAAGTAAATATTTTAAATATAAAAAAAAGATTAAATGGAAAAAAAATGAAAATAAAACTTTTTGTATTAATCTTGTAAAAGCAAATAATTTTGGATTTAAATTAAAAAGCACCAGAAAAAACATTAATGAGTTTGTTCAAAAAAATTAAAATTTTTAAAAAACTTACTCAACCTCTTCTTTATTGATAATATTACCCTTCAAATTAGATTATCAATCGTCATGCGTAAATCGACCTATTTAAAATAATATATTTTTACCAATAATTGGACTTTTCCAACTATCTCTCTCTAATATTTTTTTTATTTCTAAAGACTGATAAATACAATCATCAATATCAATTTCATATCGATATGTACCAGCTCTTCCAATCGAAAATGTATTTTTTGTAAACAGTTTAAAGTATTTATGAGCTAATTTTTGTTCTTTAGATATTGGCAGAGGATACAATCTTCCATTTAAAGATGGAATTTCCATACCAACTAAAGTGGTTTTAGATTTATGCCTAGTAAATTTTTTATATTCAACTAATCTTGTGAATTTTTCGTCTCCAGGATAGTATAAAAAAAATACATCTTTAGGAAATATTTCTTTCACGGGAAAGACAATTTTATGAAAATCTCTTCCTATAAACTTTAATTTACCAAATTTAAAATCAAAAAGTGTATCTGGAGCAATTGTGTTTATTAAAACATCAAAATTAAATTTTTTTCCATTTGTTCGAATATATTTTTTTTTAAAATCTACTTTTTTTATTTTTTGATTATAATGAACTTTAACATTTTTAATTTTGTCTATTAAATCAAAATACCTATTATATCCATCTTTATGAGTAGGGTAGCATGATATATGAGTGTCAAACGCAGCTTTATTACCTTTTTTTATGGTATAACCTTTTGGAGACCAATTAAAAGTATCTAAGTTTTTACAAGAAACCATCCACATTTTTTCATTATATTTTTTTATAACTTTAGAAAATAAAGTTTTTCCGACAGACCTTATCCAAAACTCTTCCAAATTTTTTGCATTATGTTTTTTCGGGGTATTTTTAATTTCTTTGTATATTTTTTTTTTATCAGGCATTTTATTTAAATCTTTTGTATTTAAAGGATAATTATAAAATTGATTATCATTAGCTACATAACTTTTAAATTGATGATAATTACAATTTCTTAATTTTAAAAATTTTTTTAAATAGTTATAGGTTTCTATCTTTGTGGTAAGAAAATGTCTTGGTCCAAATGTATATGGATGACCTCCATAAAAATGCGTTCTAACACCTGCGCCTAAAATATTCGATCTTTCAAATATTTTTATTTCTGCTCCATTTATGTGTGAAAGAATTTCGGCAGAGGAACAACCAGCAAAACCTCCTCCTATAATACAGATTTTCATTTGATTTTTTTCATGTTTATATTATCCTATTATTTTATTTGTTAATTTAATCAACACTTTATATTTTGGAAAATAAAACTATTTCATGAAAACAAAGATTTTAAATGAGAAAACTTTAAATTATTTAAAAAAACAAAAAAAAAAATTAGTTTTGTGTCATGGTGTTTTTGATTTAGTTCATATTGGACACGTAGAGCATTTTTATGAAGCGAAACAAAATGGTGATATTCTTATAGTTAGTGTAACTTCAGACAAATATGTTAACAAAGGCCCAGGAAGGCCTTTTTTTTCAATAGATAAAAGGCTTAAATACCTGTCATCACTAAAAAATATAGATTATGTGATTGAAAGCAAATCACAAACTGCACTCAATATGATAAAATATATTAAACCTGACGTTTATTTTAAAGGACCGGATTATAAAAATTTTAAAGACGATATAACAGGAAATATTACCAGAGAGATAAATTCTGTGAAAAAATACAATGGAAGGATAGTTTTTAGTGATGCGGATACTTATAGCTCATCTAAAATCTTGAATAAAATTGATAATGTACATCAGTCTAATATTTTAAGAAAAATTAAGAAAAAATTTAGCAGATCAAAAATTCAAAATTTTTTCAAAGAACTTGCAAAGTTAAAAATATTGGTAATTGGTGAAACAATTTTAGATGAGTATGTATATTGTGATGCTTTGGGTAAAGCGGGAAAAGAACCTATATTAACCTACAATAAGAATAGTACTGAAACATATCTTGGGGGTTCACTTGCTACAGCGCAAAATATATCCGATTTTGTCAAAAAAGTTTATTTGGTTAGTGCTTTAGGTGAAAAAAAAGAAAAAGAAAAATTAATTTTAAAACAACTTAATTCAAATATTGTAAAAAATTTTATATATAAAAAAAATTCACCAACAATTATTAAAACAAAAATTTTTGATCAATTAAATAATAATAAAATTTTAGGCTTTTATGAATTTAATGATAAATTATTAGATTTACAGCAAGAAAATCAACTTTTAACAAAGATTCGAAAAATTTCTTCCAAGGTAGATGCAATAATCATTTCTGATTATGGGCATGGCTTGATATCAAAATCTCTAATATCAAAGATAAAAAAATTAAAAAATACTTTTGTTGTAAACACACAAATAAATTCTGCTAATTTAGGATATCATACGATTAGCAAATTTTATGGGTACAAATATGCAATAATTAATGAAGTTGAACTAAGACATGAGTTAAGGGATAGATCATCAAAAATTAAAGATTTAATAAAATTATTGTCGAAAAAATTAAATATTTCAAATTTAATTGTAACTGCTGGCAAGCAAGGTTCTTATTTATATAATAAAAACTCAAACAAATTAATATTTTGCCCAGCACTAGCAGTTAGAATTGTTGATAAAGTAGGAGCTGGCGATGCAATGCTATCTTTTTTTTCATTAGCAACAGCACTTAATAAAAATCATCCTGATTTTGCATTATTTCTTGGATCTTTAGCTGCAGCAAAAAATATTGAAACTCAAGCAAATAAATACTCTATAAAAAAAGATGATTTATTAAAATCTTGTTACTATTTTCTAAAATAATCATATAAATCTAATAAATATGAAATATATAATCACTGGAGGTGCTGGTTTTATAGGAAGTCATCTTTGTGATTATTTAATTGAGTTGAAATCAACTGAGAAAATAATAATTATCGATAACTTAAAAGACGGGTCAAAGAAAAATTTAAAATATAGTTTAAAAAATAAAAAAGTTAAACTTTATAAAAAAGATATAAAAAATAAGAAAAATATCTTCAATCTATTTAAAAATATTGATGTTGTTTTTCATCTAGCAGCACAATCAGATATTGTTCCTTCAATTGAAAATCCAATCGAATACTATGAGAGTAATGTAAATGGAACACTAAATATTCTAGAATCTATGAGAGATCAAAATGTTAAAAAAATAGTTTTTGCTGCATCATCTTCGTGTTATGGAATCCCTAAATTTACTCCAACGAAAGAAATTGATCAAATAGATCTTAGATATCCATACGCTTTTTCAAAAAATATGGCTGAGCAAATGATTATTCATTGGTCAAAAGTGTACAAGATAAATTATATATCATTAAGACTATTTAATGTTTATGGGCCCAGATCAAGAACTAACTCTGCATATGGAGCCGCTCTAGGCATTTTTATGAAACAGAAATTGTCTAACTCTCCATTCACAATTGTAGGAGATGGAAAACAAAAAAGAGACTTTATACATGTAAGAGATGTATCAGAAGCATTTTATAAAGCAGGAATATCAAAATATATAAATAAAATATTTAATGTGGGTTCAGGTAAACCAGTATCTGTGAATTACTTGCTAAAGTTAATAGGAGGTCAACGAAAAGTATATATACCTAAAAGACCTGGCGAACCAAATGTTACTCATGCAGATATAAAAAAAATAAAAAAATTCTTAAAATGGAAACCAAAAATACCAATTGAAAAAGGAATAAAAAATGTGCTTGCAAATATTAATTATTGGAAAAGTGCTCCTTTATGGGATAAAAATAAAATTAAAATTGCTACAAAGAATTGGTTTAAATATTTATCATGAACTTACTTATCACAGGAGGATCGGGTTATGTAGGATCAAGATTAATCTATAAACTTTTAGAAGAAACAGATATAAATATTATCAATTACGACATATCGCTTTTCGGTGATAAACATCTTCCAGAAAATAAAAAATTTTTTTATTTTAAAGAAGACATAACCAACTCAAAGAAATTCGCAGAAATTGTAAATTCAAAACAAATAGATACTGTATTACATTTGGCTTGTATATCAAATGATCCAACATATGAATTAAATTCTGAGTTGTCAAAAAAAATAAATTATGATTGCTTTGAGGATTTGGTAAGAGTTTCGAAGGAAAACGGAGTTAATAAATTTATATATGCATCCACTTGCTCTGTTTATGGTATTTCAGATAGTCCAAACGTAACTGAAACAAATGAACTTAAACCAATTACTGATTATAACAAATACAAAGCTTTATGTGAGCCAATTTTAAAAAAATACTTAGATGATAGTTTTCATGGAATAATAATTAGACCAGCAACAGTTTGTGGATTTAGTGAAAAAATGCGTTTTGATCTTACAGTAAATATTTTGACAAATTATGCCATTAATAAGGGATTTATAAGAGTATTTGGTGGCAAACAGTCTAGACCAAATTGTCATATAGATGACATGTGTGATCTCTATAAAACTTTAATAATGAAGGATATATCTAAATACAATGGAGAAATATTTAATGCTGGAACTGAAAACTTGAAGATCTTAGAGGTTGCAGAAAAGGTTAAGCATGTTGTTCAGAAAAGATTAAATATAAGTAATATTGAAATTAGAGTTGAGGAAAGTGCAGATATAAGGTCATATATGATTAATTCAGACAAAATTAAAAATATATTAGGGTTTAAATTTAAAAAAACTGTTGTCAATGCAATAGAAGATTTATGTGATGCATTTGAAAATAAAAAAATAAAAAATAGTTTTTCTGATGAGTGGTCAAATATAAAAGTATTATCAAAAATGCAAAAAGAAAAAACTATATGATTGATATAAAAAAAAGTTTTGAAAAAAATGGATATATAATTGTACCTGGTAATAAAATTTTACTAGACAACATAAGAAAAATTATTTTTTCAGGTATAAAAAATATAAAAAAAATTAAAAATAAAAAAAACACAACTGAAAATATTAATCAAGTTTTTAATAATTTTCATAATTATGTTAAACTAAAAGAAATTAATAATTTAAGATTTGGTTTATATAAAAAAATAAATACCCAAAAATCCTTTAGCGATAACTATTATAATATTGCAAAAAACTATTTAGATGAATTAGTAGGAAATGAACTGTCAATGCAAAAAAAGATAAATCTTTCTATCCAGATGCCGAATGATAAAGATTCGTTGTTAGATTTACACTCTGATATATATGCAGGTGAGAGCCCATTCCAAGTAGTTGTTTGGATCCCTTTAGTTGATGCGTACGATACAAAATCAATGTTTTTTACAAAGCCAAACTATAATAAAAAAATGAATGAAAAGTTATTAAATACATATAATTACACTACAAAAGAAATGTATAATAAAAATAAAAAAAAATTTGAATTTTTAAAAGTAAATTATGGAGAAATTCTAATTTTTTCTCCTTTAATACTTCATGGCAATACAATGAACAAAACCAAAGAGACAAGATTTTCTCTTAATTGCAGATTTAAAAGCTTGTTATCACCTTATGATGTAACAGTGAAATCTCACAGGAATATTCCAAATTTTTATAGACCCTTAAATATTAAACCTATGACTAAAATAGGATTTAATTATTTGAAAAAATATTCAATTTAAAATTATGAAAAAATTTGCAGGCTATATAAATTTAAAAAAACTAAATGGAGTGCTATATCCGTCTTCTATTCAAAATATAATGATGAAAGATTATGTTCAAAATGTTTTAAAAGGCAAATTTTACCTATCACCAACAGAAGTTTTACAAGCTAAATTCCCAATTACACTTAAAACCTTAATTGGAAAAGAAACAAATGTTAATGGTATAGTTATGCTTTCAAGTTTTTATTTGCCAGAAAATTATCAAGTGAGAAAACAAATATATAAAAACACTTTTAAAATGAAAAAGTCAGTTCATTTTATTTTAGATGAACTAGTGTTAAAAAAACCTAAAGATATAGAAATTATTGAAGAGTTTCTCATATTTAATAACTCTTTTTTTACTGAAACAAGACTCAAGCTAACTAATTATGAAAAATCATTTTTGAAAAAATTCTCAAATATAAATTTTGTGTAGTTTATTCAAAATAAATAAATTCAAATTTACCTGTATACCCAGATCTTTTCATAATCCATATCCACTCCAATCTAGAAAAAAAGGATTCGCAAGTAAGTGCCCAGCATTGAAGATTAAATAATTCTTTATTATTTCTATAACTTTCAACACAAATGTAATGTTTTCTTCCTACTCTCTGTATCTCTTTTATGGCGTTAAACAAAGAATTAATTTTTAAATTATGTAATGTATTTAAAGAAATTACTAAATCGAAATGTCTTTTTTTAAATTTAAGTTTATTTTCAATATTATAAAATTGTAAATATTTTTTAATTTCTTTTTTTGAATTTTTAATTCCATATTTAGATATATCTAAACCAACTACTTTTATATTAGGAAGAATTTTTTTTATTTCGTACAATAAAAAACCTTTTCCACATCCAACATCTAAAACTTTTGATTTATTATTTAATTTAAATAAATAAATTAATTTTCTTGCTACATTTTCCCATCTGCCTGGTATATATTTATACCCTCCATAACCATATTTTCTTTTTCCGTCCCAATAGTCAAAACCATATTTTTTTGAGATTGTCATACAATCAGACTTATTATTTATCATTCGCTCAATATAATTCCTTTTTGTTTTTGTATGTAATGATGTTATTAATTTTATTTCTTTCATTTCCATATATTGGATTTATCGCTTTTAAGACTTATAAAATTCGGACCTTTATTTTTGTAACAATCAATTATAAATTTTTCTGTCTGTGTACTATCTTTTGGAAAGTAAGATTTGATATTTTTAAAAAGTTTTGAAGTTTTCCTAGCATTCAATTCACTATGCGTTGGTCCAAGTGTTGGATAGTCAGCAAACCCGACTAATTTTACATTTGCTTTTTGCTGATCTATGTCAAGTTTTACCTGCTCAAAAGGTCTTTCTAATAAAAAAGGAGTTATGGTATAAACCCACGGCTTTAAACCTTCGAGAGACATTCCAGCCGCAACACCTATCAAGCTTTGTTCACAAATACCTAAATTTAAAAATCTTTTAGGATGATTTTTTCTAAAATCGTCAAATATGCCATAACCAATATCTCCGACTAATAAAAAAATTTTTTTATCTTTTTTTGCCAACTTATCGATGATTTTTCCGAATTTTCTTCTCATTTTGATTTTATTCCTAATGCTTTTTTTCCAATTTCTATATCCTCACCTACTAGCTTTCTGGCATGCCAAACAGGATCATTTTCGAAATTTTTAATGCCTTTACCTTTTGTGGTATGTACTATAATTGCTGTTGGTTTAGTGCCTTTGCCTATTTTATTAAATGCTTGTGATAGAGATTTAAATGAATGACCGTTTTTAACTTGAATGCAATTCCAATTAAATGCCTTGAGCTTTCTATAAAGACTTTCTAAGGGCAAAACATCATCTATTTTTTGGAGAGCTTGTATTTTATTATAATCTATAATCAAACAAAGATTGTTCAGATTGTGCTTCGCACCAATTAATAAAGATTCCCAAGTAGTTCCTTCTTGGCATTCTCCATCGCTTATCATAACGAATATAATTCCATCCTGTCCCATTTTTTTTCTTGCTAGAGACATTCCTGTAGCAATTGGAAATCCATGTCCCAGACTTCCTGTTGTACAATTAATCCCATTTTTTTGATCAATTTCTAAATGAGTTGTCAATTTTGGATTAAAACCTTTATTCCTTAATAATAAACATAGTGGGTAGGATGAATGAGATTTACTTAATATAAATTTATCTTTTTTACTTAAAATCTCTTCATAAAGATAAACTAGGATCTCGATGCAGGAGAAGCTTCCTCCTAAATGTGCTTCACCTTTTCTAATAAATGCTGCAAAAGTATCTTGTCTTAGTTTTTTAGAAATATTGATTAATTTTCTTATATTCATTAATATTACGTTTTATTTATATATACACTCCTCGTGAAGATTGCAAAAATATTAATCATCAATTTAATTTTAATATTCATCACAATAATATTTTTTGAAATAATTTTAAGGAACTTCACAAAACTTCAAATTCTCCCTATAACACAAAAAAATCTTTACAAATTTAATAAAAATCTTGGATGGACTTTTGCTCCAAATATATCCAATCTTTATTCTAACCCTAATAAAATTGGTGTTAGAATTAATACTAACGAAAGTGGTTTTCGAGACAAAGATATTTTAAGAAATGAAAAGAAGAAAAAAATTCTTTTTATTGGTGATTCTATAACTGCCGCCATACAAGTTGAAGAAAATGAAAGATTTTCAAACCTAGTTGGAAAAAAACTTAATTACGAAACGTATAATTTAGCAGTTAATGGATACTCAACAGATCAAGCACTTATTGTTTTACAAAAGTACATTTCAATAATTAAACCAGATATAATTTTTTATTATCTTGTCGATAATGATTTTTATTTAAATGGTGAGCGTTACTTACAATCTGGATTTGGAAATAAATGGTCAAAACCTATTTTTAACAAAAATTTCGATATTGTATATGCAGAAGATATAATTTCTCAAAAACATACAATTAAAACTTTCTTAAAAGATAAATCTGCGTTGATTAGATTATATATTTATTTGAAGATAAAGTATAAAGATAAAAAAAAAAAATACCTTATTAAAACAAATAAAAAACAATCAATAGATATAAATATTTTTAAACAATTTTATTTTGATAGTGAAGACAAAGTAAAAAAATTCGAGATATTTAAAAACTTATTAAGAGAAATGAAAAGTATTTCAAAAAAGCATGGCTCAATACTTATAGTATCTAGAGCAGTCAATATAATTGATGTTGATTTAGAAATTCAAAAGATGGGTCAAATAAATAGTAAGAATATATATGATGTTGAGGATATTTATTCTGATTATTTATATAAAATAAAAAAGTTTTTCGATGAAAATGATATTATATACTTGCCAGTTGTTAATTATGACTTTAACCAAAATAATATAAAAAAAATATTTTTCTATGATGAAAATAATACACTATTGGACGGTCATTATACGAAATTTGGTCATGAATATGTCGCAAAAACAATGTTTAAGTTTATAAAAAAATACGCAGAGT
Source organism: uncultured Pelagibacteraceae bacterium (assembly GCA_902540545.1). GTDB lineage: Bacteria > Pseudomonadota > Alphaproteobacteria > Pelagibacterales > Pelagibacteraceae > Pelagibacter. Next base: position 1,612 of record CACBMY010000019.1, on the reverse strand, counting down.
GAAAAAAAAATATTATTTCAAACAGAATGAAGAAATCTATGATGACAAAGGCTTTTGTTATAGCCCTTACTACTCTACTCAGAAATCCGATGAATACTTTGAAAGCCTATTAAAAAATTTTAAAGAAAGTAAATATTTTAAAAAACTTGAGATAAGTAAAATAAATTGTGTGTCAGTAATTTTCCAAGATCTTTTTTGGATATATTCATTTAACTTTATAAAATATAAAAAACTAATTGAGAGAGCTAAGGATTTACAATTTAAATTTATCAAGTCTCCAAAAAATTTTGATTATTATTCGAATGGTTACGAAAAATTTAAAAAGTTTGAAAGTGGCGAGGATCTATCTATTAAAAGTTTAATTAAATTTATTTTTGGGATTAACAAGAAGTTTTTATCTAAAATAAACATCTTATTATTTATATTTTTTAATCTTATTAAAAATAATAAAAATAAAGTTTGGATATTTCCAGAGCTGGTTTACCACAAAAATTTTAAATTATTCAACTTAAAAAAAAATCCAAACTTAATTATTTTAAATAGCAAGTCATTTTACAATATAAGTAATACATATAAGTTTAGCACAAAAAATATTAACCACTCAATTTATATAGAAATTAAAAAAAGATTATCAAATCGATTACTGTGGTATTTGGCGATAAAATTATTGAAACCAAAAAAAATAATACTTCAAGATAATTTATTTAATGATTGGTCAATCTTTCTGGCAGCCAAACAATTAGATGTACCAAGTATAGGGATAACGCATGGATTAATGACCAAATACCATAAAAATATTATTGGGTCAGATTTATTTAACAATATTGAAATTCTAAAATTTGATAAGCTGTACACATGGTGCGAAGAATTTAAAAATGAAATATGTAGACATTCTAAGATATATAATAAAGACATTGTATTTATAAGTGGTTGGATTTCGAATAAGGACATTAAAAAAAAACAGTTAAATATTCAAAATAATACTAACAAGTATGTTTTACATGCATTTGAAATAAATAGTAATTTTTTAGAGATCGAGAGAATTATGAAATTTTTTAATGACAAAAACTATAAAATTATCTTGAAGAAACGACCTCCTTTTAATGATTATTTTCAATTTGAAAAAATTAAGAATATAGAAATAGTAAGTGATTTTAGCAAAGATCATATTGATAACGCTTTTTGTTCTATATGTAATGCATCAACTTATATGATTAACTATAAAGCAATGAATATCCCGATAGTTATTCCTAAGAAAGAGCACGATGGCTACAATTTTTTTTTAGAGAATCATAAAAATATCTTTGAATTTTCTTTTGAAATAGAGAGTAAAATTAAAAATTCAAAACTAGATAATTATGACTTTCCCGATATTACAGAAAATTTTAAAAAGGAATTTAATTGAACTTTTTAATCGTTAATTTTACTGGTCTAGGAAACACTGTTTTAATTAATCCAGGAATTAATATTCTAAAAAGAAATATTAAAGATACCAACATATCAATTATTAGTAATGATACTGACTCAGATTTAGAGTTATCAAAATTAAATAATGATATCGATACAACTATTAATTATAGACAATTAAGTATATTTAAAAAATTTTTATTTT
>CACBMY010000018.1 GCA_902540545.1 uncultured Pelagibacteraceae bacterium | reverse complement strand
TTCTTTTTTTACTGATATTAACCGAGTCTACTCCCCATAATTTAACTGCTCTTAATATAAATGGAATTACTGATGTATTCAATTTATTGCCACTAGCATTTCCACATATGGCAACAATTCCTTTTGGTTTAGTTTGAGCTATTGCATTAGATAAAATGTTCCCACCCACGGTATCTACAACTCCATCCCATGTTCCTTTATCTATTAATCTTGCTTCACCCTCAAATTCTTTACGATCTATAACGTTTTTTGCACCAAGTTCTTTTAAGTAATCTGCTTTATCTGGTTTACCAGTTATAGCTGTTACATTAATTCCCATCTTAGCAAGAACCATTACTGCTACCATGCCTACACCGCCCGTAGAACCTGTTACCAATACATCGTTTACTTTTGATTGCATCAATAGTTCCTCTCTTGCTTTAACTGCAAAGGCACATAACAAACCTGTAAGACCAGCAGTTCCCAGAATCATAGCTTGTTTATTTGTCATTCCTTCAGGTGTTTTTGTAATATGATCCTTTTTAACTTTTGCGTATTGAGAATATCCACCATCAAAAAGTTCACCTGCTCTACAACCTGTTAATATAACTCTGTCTCCCTCTTTAAATTCCTCACCATCGCCTTGTGCAACAATTCCAGAAAAATCAATTCCAGGTATTCTTGGATATTCTTTTACTAATTTACCACCATCTTTTAGTATCATTGCATCTTTCCAATTAAGATCAGAATAATCTATCTTAACTAGCACCTCACCATCTTTAAAATGGTCTAAACTTAATTCTTTTACTTCTCTTGTGAAATTTTCGTTTTGATTGTTTATTACAACTGCTTTAAATGAGTCCGCCATGTTTATCAGTAAATATTATTTTGCAATAAATCGCAAATATCTATTTTGATAACTTAAATCGTCTTTAAACTGTCCAAGATAAAAATTTGTAACTGTAGTAGCTTGCTCTTTTTTTATACCCCTCATAGTCATACACTGATGAGTTGAATCTATTGTTACCGCAACTCCTTTTGCATCTAACGACTCCATTAAAGTATTGGCAATCTGAACAGTTAATCTTTCTTGTGTTTGTAATCTTTTAGAAAATACTTCCACAACTCTTGCAATTTTACTTAGTCCAACTACTCTTTGATTAGGGATATATGCTACATGAGCAATTCCTATAATTGGTGCCATGTGATGTTCGCAATGACTTTGTACTGAAATATTTTTTTGAACAACCATATCGCTATAGCCTTCAACATCACCAAATGTTTTATCTAAGACTGCTTTAGGATCTTCTTTATATCCCTTGAAATATTCTTTAAATGCTTTTGTTACTCTTTTTGGAGTTTCCAATAAACCTTCTCTAGTAGGATCTTCACCTAACCATTTAAGGATTTTGACAAAAGCTTCTTCAGCTTCTTTGTCAGTTACTTCATTAATTTTTTTTTCGTTTTCGTTTTTTACCAATTTCATGACGTGCTTTTATATATATAAAACCTTAATTTTAAAATATTTATTATATTTATTATTATGTTAGATAATTCCACATATATGTTTAAAAAAAGAGAAAATGTAGCAGAAATAGAGGAAGGCAAGCTTTTATCGCCTAAATTTGACAATGATGGATTGATACCAGTCATTACAACATGCTCAAAAACAAAAGAAATATTAATGCATGGTTATATGAACGTTGAAGCATTAAAATTAACCATTGAAACCAAAGAAGCTCATTACTGGAGCAGATCAAGACAATCAATTTGGCATAAAGGAAAAACAAGTGGATTTGTTCAAAAAGTAAAAGAGATTCGAATTGATGATGATCAAGACGCAGTTTGGATGACTGTAGATATTGGCGACGGTGCTAGTTGCCATGTTGGCTACAGATCCTGTTTTTATAGATCTGTACCTTTGGGTAAGATTGACAATGCCAGACAAATTGAAATGAAATTTGAAGAAGAAGAAAAAAAATTTGATCCTGAAGTTGTATATAAAGGACAAACTAACCCTACAAAAATTTAATAATGAATTATAAAATGCAAATTATTAAACATTTCGGACCATCCATTTTAAAAGTTAGAATTCCAGATGATATATTAATCAATTTAAATAATTACATTGACGAAATCATTAAAGATAAATCTAAATCTAAATCACTTGACCATGGAGATAAGTTAGTTGGTGATGTTACACAGGAGTTTAAATTAGAAAGTGATTTTATAACAAAAATTGGTTGGTTAAATTTTTTAGGTGTCTGCACAAGTAAATGGATTGAAGCAGACATGGGTAAGAAAATAAAAAATTTTAAAATAATTAGTAGTTGGATCGTAAGACAATTTAAAGATGAGTATAATCCAGTCCATTGGCATGGCGGACATATATCAGGTGCGGGTTTTCTAAAATTACCAGAATCTTTTGGAAAACATGTTCAGAATAAAAATAATAGCCAATATCAAGGAGGCAAATTACAATTAATACATGGATCAAGAATGTTTTTATCAAACTCAAAATTTACAATCAATCCAGAAGTAGGAGATTTTTATTTTTTTCCGAATTATATGATGCATACAGTTTATCCTTTTAAAGATAGCAACCAAGAGAGAAGATCAATTTCTTTTAATGCAAAAATAGATGAAGATATTTACGATGTTTATAGTGCTTAAAACGTTTTAATATTGAAATATTCTTTTATGGAAAAAATACAAAAAAATGTTTTAGACGAAGTTTTAGAGTTATGTTCTAATGATCCTTTAACGGGATGGTATAGAGACGGATGTTGTAATACAGATGAAAATGATCATGGTGTGCACACTGTCTGTGCAAAGGTAAATACTGAATTTTTAGAATGGTGCAAAGAAGCAGGCAATGATCTAATTACACCTCATCCTGAGTTTGGTTTTCCAGGTTTAAAAGATGGTGATAGTTGGTGTGTGTGTGCAGGTTGGTATGCTAGAGCTTTAGAAGCGGGAAAAGGATGTCCTATTTATTTAAAAAAAACTCACAAAAATACTTTGAAACTTATTCCAATTGAAACTTTAAAAAAGTTTGCAATCGATTTGTCTTAATTACATATTTCCGTATTTAGGTCCGCCTCCACCTTCTGGAGTTACCCAAGTAATATTTTGAGATGGCTCTTTAATATCGCACGTTTTACAATGTATGCAGTTTTGTGCATTTATTACAAATTTTTGAATAGAATTTACCTCTTGAACTTCGTAAACTCCTGCAGGACAATATCTTTGAGCAGGCTCATCAAATTTTTCTAAAGTATATTTTATAGGCAAATCTGGATCTTTAAGTCTTAAGTGGACTGGTTGATTATCATCATGAATTGTACCGGTTAAATAAACCGAACTAGTTTTATCAAAAGTAATAACATTATCAGGTTTGGGATAATCAATTTTTGGCATTTTATCCGCTGGCTTTAAAGCTTCATGATCAGCATGTTTATGCTTTAATGTGAAAGGTAGCTTTCCTCTAAATAAAATCTGGTCAATTCCAGTAAATAATATACCTAGAATTAAACCCCAAGAGAAACTTGGTTTTACATTTCTTGCCTCATGTAGCTCTTTGTAAACCCAACTTTCTTTAAATTTTTGTTCATATGTAGACAAATTTAAATTTTTCGTAAGATGCTCATAAATTGTTTCAGCAGCTATCATTCCGCTTTTCATTGCAGTATGAGACCCTTTAATCTTAGGCATGTTTAATGTTCCCGCATCACACCCAACCAATAAAGCACCTGGCATAAACATCTGAGGTAAACTCTGTATACCTCCTTCAATTAAAGCTCTTGCGCCGTAAGAAATTCTTTTTCCACCTTCAATTATTTTTTTTATATCTGGATGAGTTTTAAATCTTTGAAATTCGTCAAAAGGTGAAAGATGAGGATTTTGGTAATCTAATCCAATTACGTAACCAAGAAAAACTTGTTTATTTTCTGCATGATACATAAAACTTCCACCATAAGTATTATTATCTAAAGGCCATCCTGCAGTATGCATTACTAAACCTTCTGAATGATTTTTTTCATCTATTTCCCAGATTTCTTTAAAACCAATTCCATACTGTTGAGGATTTTTACCTTTGTCTAATTCAAACTTCTTTATTAATTCTTTTCCTAAGTGACCTCTACATCCTTCTGCAAATACTGTAACTTTTGCATGCAATTCCATTCCTGGTTCATAAGTATCTTTTTTATTTCCTTCTTTATCAATACCCATATCTTGGGTTGCGATACCTTTAACTGATCCATCATCATTGTATAAAACTTCACTTGCTGGAAAACCTGGAAATATCTCAACTCCCAATCCCTCAGCCTGTTCTGCTAACCATCTACAAAGATTTGCAAGACTTATAATATAATTATTATGATTTTGTTGAACCTTAGGAAGTAACCAAGTTGGCCAGCTTAATGATTTTTGTTTTCCTAAAAATAAAAATTTTTCTTTTTTAACTTTTGTTTTAATCGGAGCATTTAATTCTTTCCAATTAGGTATTAGTTCGTCTAAAGCACGTGTTTCAAACACGTTCCCTGACAAAATATGGGCACCTATTTCAGATGCTTTTTCTAAAAGGCAGACATTAATATCTGGATTTAACTGCTTTAATTTTATAGCAGTTGAAAGTCCTGATGGTCCGCCACCTACGATGACAACATCGTATTCCATCACTTCTCTGGACATAATGATAATTTCTTACAGTATTTGCTATTTTTGTATAGTGTTTAATTTGTTCAATTCTGACAAAAATTTAGGCAGCGCCTCAAAAAGATCTGCTTCTAATCCATAATCTGCAACACTAAAAATTGGAGCCTCACCGTCTTTATTTATAGCTACAATAACTTTACTCTCTTTCATTCCTGCTAAGTGCTGTATCGCACCCGAAATACCAACTGCAATATATAAATCTGGAACCACAACTTTACCTGTTTGTCCTACTTGATGATCATTTGTAATATAACCAGCATCAACTGCCGCTCTTGATGCACCTATTGCTGCATTAAGTTTATCTGCAATATCGCTGATTAATTTAAAATTTTCACCATTTTGCATTCCTCTTCCACCAGAAATAACTATTCTAGCTGTTCCAAGTTCTGGTCTGTCTGACTTAACTTCTTCTTTTTTTAGAAATTTAGTTGATGAACTAACTTCTGCTGGATCAGATTTTGTAATTTCAGCAGATCCACCACTCTTATCAGCAGGATCAAATGATGTTGGTCTTATAGTAACACATTTTTTCTTGTCATTACTTTTAACCGTAGCAAAAGCATTTCCTGCATAAATTGGTCTTAAAAAAGTATCTTCAGAAATAACTTTAATAATATCACTTACTTGCGAAGTATCTAGTAATGCTGCAATTCTAGGCATTAAATTTTTACCAAATGTATTTGCTGAGCTTACAATATGTGAATAATTTTCTGCATGCTTGATTATTGCTGATGTATAATTTTCAGCAATGTAATTTTCATAAATCTCATTATCAACATGAATAACTTTTTTTACATTTGGAACTTCAGATAAAGATTTTGCAACATCGTCAGCTTGATGACCTAAAACCAATACATGAAGATCTTCGTTTATTTGAGAAGCTGCTGTAATAGCATTATACGTAAATGGTCTAACTTCTTTATTGTTATGTTCTGCAATTAATAATACTGACATTAAATTACTTTAGCCTCATTTTTTAATTTTTGCACCAATTCTTCAACACTAGCGACTTTTATTCCAGCTTTTCTTTTTGGTGGCTCTTCAACTTTAATTTGTTCGATTCTAGGATTAATATCAACTCCTAAATCTGAAGCATTTATCTGTTCTATTGGTTTTTTTTTAGCTTTCATAATATTCGGGAGTGAAGCATATCTTGGTTCATTTAATCTTAAATCACATGTAACAATTGCTGGAACATTTACTTCTATAGTTTCCAAACCTTCGTCAATTTCACGAGTTACCTCTAATGAATTATCCTTTACTTCGATTTTAGATGCAAAAGTTGCTTGAGGCCAATTTAATAAAGCTGCAAGCATCTGACCAGTTTGATTACAGTCATCATCAATTGCTTGTTTACCCATAAAAACTAAGTCAGGATTTTCTTTTTCTACAATTTTTTTTAAAATTTTTGAAACTGCTAATGGTTCAATCACATTATCAACTTTGACATGTATACCCCTATCCGCTCCGACTGCTAATGCTTTTCTTACAGTTTCTTGTGCTTTTTCTTCTCCAATTGTAATTGCAACTATTTCTTTAGCTTTACCAGCCTCTTTAATTTTTACTGCTTCTTCTATTGCATTATCATCTGGTGGATTTGTTGACATTTTAACGTTGTCAGTAACAACACCAGAACCATCTTCTTTAACTCTTATTTGAACGTTGTAATCAATAACTCTTTTAACTGCGACTAATATTTTCATTAAGCTCTTAATAAATTGTTTTCTGGATCGTAAGGACTTTCGTCTAAAATTGTAGCTTCATATTTCTCACCTAATATTTCAATTTTAAGTTTTTGTCCAACATTTGCTAATTCTGGTTTAACCATACCTAAGGCTAAAGATTTTCCAAGTCTAAAACCAAAGTCTCCTCCTGTAGCTCTTCCTATAACACTTCCATTTTCATAAATTGGATTGTTGCCCAATACATCTGCATCTTTAGGATTATGAACCTCTAAAGTAACAAGCTTATTATCAAAACCTTTTTCTCTCCACTTATTCAATGCTTCAAGTCCAATAAAACTCCCTTTATTAGGGTGTATAAATCTATCAAGACCACTTTCATAAGGTGAGTATTCTATTGATAGTTCTGTTCCAACTAATTTATACGATTTTTCTACTCTCAAACTATTCATCGCTCTAATACCATATGGCTTTAGTCCAAGATCTTGTCCTGCTTCCATAAGTTTATCAAAAATGTGATTTTGATATTCAATTGGGTGATGAAGTTCCCAGCCTAATTCACCAACGAAGTTAACTCTCATAGCATTAACTGGGGCGTAACCGATATCAACCATTTTTGCACTTAGCCATTTAAAATTTTCGTTTGAAAAATCATCTTTAGAAACTCTTTGCATTAATTCTCTTGCTTTTGGACCTGATACCACCAAAACCCCATTACTATTAGTTAAATTTTCAAACTGTACTGAACCATCAGACGGCATCCATTTTAAAATCCAATCATGATCTAATCTTTGGAAAGCACCCGCTGATACTAAATAAAAGCTATTATTTGACTCTCTCATAATAGTAAATTCAGAATGAACTCCTCCTTTAGTATTTAAAGCGTGACATAAATTAATTCTTCCAACTTTTTTTGGTAATTTGTTTGCAACTAAATTATCTAAAAATTCTTCTGCACCAGATCCTTTAATTCTACATTTTGCAAATGCTGTCATATCTAAAAGACCAACATTTTCTTTTACATTTTTGCATTCTTTTTCCATTGCATTGAACCATTTTGATCTTCGAAATGACCAATCATCTTTTTGCTCCATTCCATCAGTTGCAAAAAAGTTAGGTCGTTCCCATCCAAATTTTTGACCAAACACTGCTCCTAAATTTTGCATTCTGTCATAACATGGCGCTGTTCTTAATGGTCTTGCAGCTGGTCTTTCTTCATCAGGAAAGTGAGTTATGAAAACGTGACTGTAGGCTTCTTCATTTTTAGCTTTTAAATATGATTTAGAGCAATAATCTCCATACCTTCTTGGTTCAACACCAAGCATATCAATTGTAGGTTCACCATCTACGATCCATTCAGCAAGTTGCCATCCTGCTCCACCTGCTGCGGTGATACCAAAGCTATGACCTTCATTTATCCAAAAATTTTTCAATCCCCAAGCAGGACCAACAATTGGGTTACCATCAGGTGTATAACAAATTGCACCGTTATAAACTTTCTTAACTCCCACTTCTCCAAACGCAGGGACTCTATGTATTGCACCTTCAATATGTGGAGCCAATCTATCCAAATCTTCCTGAAATAATTCATATTCAGAATCTTTTGATGGTCCATCTACATAACAAGCTGGTGCACCATCTTCATATGGTCCTAAAATTAATCCACCTGCTTCTTCTCTCATATACCACCTGCTATCACTATCCCTTAAAACTCCCATCTCTGGTAATCCATCTTTTTTTCTTTTTTGAATTTCTGGATGGGGTTCAGTAACAATGTATTGATGTTCTACTGGAATAACTGGAATATCTAATCCAACCATCTTTCCAGTTTGTCTTGCAAAATTTCCTGAACAAGAAATAATATGTTCGCATTCTATGGACCCTTTATCTGTTTCAACAACCCAGCCATCTTTAGTTTGTTTCATTCCAACAACATTTGTATTTCTATAAATTTCTGCTCCTCTATTTCTTGCGCCTGTTGCAAGTGCTTGAGTTAAATCTGCTGGTTGAATATATCCATCTTCAGGGTGTTGTATTGCACCAACTAAATCTGATGTATTACATAATGGCCATATTTCCTTAACTTGATCTGGAGATAAAAATTTTACATCAACACCTATTGTTTGAGCAACACCAGCGTATTGAAAGTATTCATCCATTCTATCTTTAGTGCTTGCTAATCTAATATTAGATACAACGCTGAAACCTACATTCTTGCCTGTCTCTTCTTCTAAAGTTTTATACAAATTGACAGCATACTTATGAAGTTGTCCCACAGAATAACTCATATTAAATAGTGGTAATAAGCCAGCTGCATGCCAAGTTGAGCCTGAAGTTAGTTCCTTTCTTTCAATTAAAACAACATCTGACCAACCTTTTTTTGCTAAGTGATAGAGCGCGCTAACCCCTACTACTCCACCACCAACTACAACAACTTTTGCTTTGGATTTCATTATCAGATTCCTACTAAATTTTAATTACTAACGAAACAAAATTCTATTATTCATCATCTGCGTCACGCCAGCCCATTCTGAACATTAAATAAGCGGCAACTATAACGGAAATTGTACCTACTACCATACCAATATTAATCCCAACTTCACTTCCCCAAAAATACCATCCAAGTTGAGTGGATGAGATTGTTGGAAAGCATAAAATAAACATTAGAATTGCGTACCTAATATACATTGGAGGCTTTTTCATTATATTGATGATCCCATCGGTATTGGTTGTGAAACCGCTGTTGTTAGCCAGCAATCTAAAAGATTGCCCTCTTCATTATTCTTTTCAACTTTCCATTTAAATTTAAAATATTGTTTATCCTTATCCAAGACAACAACTTCATAAGTTGCCACGGTACTTGATTTGTAAATTTCAGTTACTGTATTTTCTTTGTGATCAATTAACATTGAGTATGAGGCCCCCTTTAACATTCTTTTAAATCTATCTAAGGGACCTGTCATCCTTTGATTATTGGGATGTGCAAATTCCCATGTTTGCTCAATACCTCTATCTTTATAAGGACTGTCGTTCTTCATTAACGCATTTAATTGAATCACAACAACTTGTTTCGGATCTATATTTACACTTGGTTTTAAAACATCGGCAAATGAAGAATTAAAATAAAAAAATGTAATTAAAAAAAATAAAATTTTGAATTTCATATTTTAAATTTATCTCAAATTTAAAATGAAATAAAAGGTCTTAATATCACACTTAATAATTTGTCATTATATAGTTTTAAATAATCTGTCGTATTCATTTTTAATACATTTATTAGAGATATAATAAATTTTATTTTGAGAGACTAATTTTGCAGCATTTTCATTGTGAATTCCTAATTGCAACCATAATACATTTGCACCAATTTCTATTGTTTGTTTTGCTATTTCCTCAGCCTCTTCACTGGGTCTAAAAACATTAACAATTCCTACATGATCTTTTATATCCGTTAGTTTTTTATAAACTGGCTCACCATGAATAATTTTATTATCTGTTACTGGATTAACAGGAAAAACTTTGTAACCGGTATTTCTTAAATATTTCATTATTATATTAGAAGTTTTTTTTGAGTCTGGGCTTGCTCCAACAATTGCTATCGTCCTATAACTTAAATATAGTTCTTTTATTTTTTCATCTAAAAGTGTTGTATCCATAATTTGATTTAAATTTTAAGATCTAGTCGCGGTTTCCAAAATGGTCTGAAGAGTTCAATTTTTGGACATCTATTCATAACTACTTTTAAACCTGCATCTTCAGCAATTTTAGCTGCGTCATGATTAATTACACCTATTTGTCCCCATAATACTTTTGCTCCAATTGATATTGCCTCTTCAGCAATTCCATAAAGATCCTCGGATTTTCTAAATACTTCGACCATATCAACAGGTCTATCGATAGCCGATAAATTTGGATAAACTTTTAAATTTCTAATTTCCTTTATACCTGGTTTAGGATTTACGGGTATCATGTCATAACCAGTTTCGTGCAAAACTCTTAATACACCATAGCTAAATTTGGTTTTGTCTGGGCTAGCACCAACCATAGCAATTGTCTTAACTGAGCTTAAGATATCTTTTAAATATTCAGCGCTATAAGGTTCATTGTGGTTCATCTTTATTTTTTTTCTTTCTTTTTGCTCGCGATATCTGGTTTTAATTCATGAGGTTCTAAAGGGTCTAGAAAAGGATTTCGATACAATTTATCATGACTTTCAACTCCTATCTCAATTGTGCAATCTGTTTTTGCTTTAGCTACACATAAAATAATATAACCGTCATTTATTTGTCTGTTATTTAAAGCAACTTGAGAACGTTGATCAACTTCTCCATTAATTAGTTTAGCTGCACATGTAATACATCCCCCATACTGACATCCGTAAGGAAGATCAACCCCTTGATCTCTTAATTCATTTAATAAAGGTTTTTTTCCAGTTACTTCAAATGCACTATTATTTCTGTTTGAGATTGTAATCTTCGTCATAGCCAGATATCACTTGTGCAATCTCCACCAGGATATCTACTTTCATGGCATCTACTAGGTCCATTTGGTTCTTTACCAAAATCAACAATAAAATCTTTATTAATTTTCATTCCCCCATTTTCAACATCACAATCAATCATAATCATTGCTCCGCCCTGCTTTCTTATTTCAGGATAAAATTGATTATCCCAAGTAGAAAATAATGATGTTGTTACATACATCCTTTTACCATCTAAAGATAATTGATACATTTGGGGTCCACCAGCAATTTTAACGCCATTTACTTCTGGAGCCTTTCCTAATAATCCACCCATCCAAACTTGACCAGTTAATTTTGGTTTGTGTGGATCTGAAATATCGTATTGTCTCATATCTCCATGAAGCCAATTATTTATATATAAATATTTATCATCCATAGAAACTAATATCGCTGACATAACTCCAGGCACTGGGATTGGCCAATCAGGATGAGGTTCATTTTCAACATCAATTATTTTTTCCCATTCCCATTTTCCGTCTTTTGATTTCCAAAAATGAATTACATTTGCACTTAGCGCTGCACCGCAAAATCCATGGCTACTATCAGGATTATGCATAAATTTAACTTCTAATGGTATTAAACCATCTTCACCTAAATACATTGTTTGAACTGGCTCTTTTTTTTTAAAATCCCAAACATGAAGTCTTCTACCATATTTCAAATGACCAACTTCCTCTAAATCAAATCCAGGCATGAAAGTATTTGGGGCAGCCCACTCAGAACTAACCATTACATTATGTCTTGGCTGGTACCAGAAGTCATAACTAAAAGGTATGTCTCCCATTGAATTTTCCCACCTACCAACAATTTCAAAATCTTTATTTAAATGTAAATATCCTCCTGGTGCTTCTCCTCGAGCGTCTCCAAGAAAAGAAATGATAATTTCAGAACCTAAGCAATGAACTGTGTGTGGTCCTGATAAATTAGTTTTTTTCTTTATTTCAGATCCATCTACTACTTTATGTATTTTTGGAGCCCTAGGATCGGATGCAGTATCAACAACATAAATATTATTTGATCTAACACCTGGAACTAATAAATATTTTCTGCTCATTTTTGAGTCGCCATGACAAGAAGAACATGCATTCCATCCCATATGATGCAATTCATCACCAATACCTGGCATTTCAAGTCTATGAATTACTTTAGAATAAGTAGGACTTTGAGGATCAACATCAACTGTTGCTAAGTAGTCTGGTTTTTGTATTCCTGTCCCTGTGTAAATAGCTATAGTATATAAAAGCTTTTCTTTTGGTGCTTTTATTGCTTCTGCAGGACTAGCATATCCAGGACCACAACATCCATCCATGATTGATTTTCTCCTTTAATTACAACTTAATCTTTTTTTTAAGTGACTTCAACTTAATGGTTATTTGTTTTTCCAACTTGGATTTCTTTTTTCGATAAATGCACTTATACCCTCTTTGGCATCATAAGATGACATATTAAGTGTCATCATCTTACTTGTATAATCATAAGCTTTGTTAAGGGGCATTTCTAATTGTTTATAAAAACCCTTTTTACCTATTTTGATAGTTAAATTTGATTTTGAAGATATTTTTTTTGCAATATCTAAAACTTTTTTATTCAAAGTTTTTGGACTGTAATGATCATTAATTAATCCAATTTCCTTTGCATATTTTGCACTAATTGGATCACCGGTAAGTAGCATTTCCATCATTCTTTTTCTGCTAATTTTTCGACTGACAGCAACCATTGGTGTACTGCAAAATAATCCAATTTTTACTCCAGGTGTAGCAAAAGTTGCTGAGTTCGTACTATATGCAAGATCACAACTGGCAGCTAATTGACATCCTGCTGCATAAGCTGCTCCATGTACTTTCGCTATGACTGGTTTGTTTCCCTCTACAATTTGCATCATAAGTTTTGA
>CACBMY010000017.1 GCA_902540545.1 uncultured Pelagibacteraceae bacterium | reverse complement strand
GTCTTTCTTGTTTTAAAATTTCCTGAGATTTCGAAATAATTATTATTTTTTTTAATATTAATTTTTTCTGAAGTAATGGGGATTTTATCAAATGATAATTCTATTTCATTTAAATTTATTTCATCCCGATCTACTAAAAAATCAAATTTAACATTTTCAATTTTTGATTGGTTAGGTAATTTTATTTCTGCATCTGTTACATATCCATTTATAATATATTTAATATTTTTGGGATTATTTTCGTTGAAATCTATATTGGAAATTATTTTTACTTTTCCTTTTTTGATTTGTTTTAAAATTAAATTTCTAGCTAAATTAAAGTCATATTCATTTATAAAATTAGTGAATTGATTAATATCGTTTTCTTTGGAAATTATTGATATCTCGGAGATTGGGTTTTTATTGCTAATATAATCAAAAATATTTAGATCGAACTTTATATTTTCTAAGTCAATGTTTTTTTGATTAATTGCTATTTGGGGGTCTAAAGTAAAGATCTCGAATTCAAATTTAGATGGATTTAATTTAAAATTTACTTGATTTAATTTTAATTTTATCTTTGGATTAATCTCATTAACTTTTTCATTTATTAAACTATTAAAATTATCCGTTCTAATACCTGATGTTGTTAAAAATATTAAAATTGCGACTAAGATAGTTATTATTGAAATTAAAATTATAGAAATTATTTTACGCATTTAATTTATATAAAGAACTTTCTAAAAAATTATCTATTTCGCCGTCTAATACTTTTTCAGGACTAGAGCTTTCAAAATTAGTTCTACTATCTTTTACCATTTTGTAAGGGTGTAATACATAAGATCTAATTTGATGACCCCATCCAATCTCTGACTTTGAATTTTCAAGATTTTCATTTTCTTTTTCTTTTTTTTTTAATTCATAGTCATAAAGTCTTGCTCTTAACATATTCATGCAAGTTTCTTTATTTTTGTGTTGTGATCTTTCATTTTGACATTGTACCACAATTTTTGTTGGGAGGTGTGTAATTCTTACTGCACTATCTGTTGTGTTGACATGTTGACCTCCTGCACCACTAGATCTGTATGTATCTATTCTTAAATCTTTTTCTAAAATTTCAACATCAATATTTTCAGATATAACTGGGTATACCCAAACACTGGCAAAACTTGTATGTCTTCTAGCACCAGAGTCAAATGGAGAAATTCTAACAAGTCTATGTATCCCTGATTCATTTTTTAATAATCCGTTTATGTAATCTCCACTTACTTTAATAATTGAAGATTTAATGCCAGCTTCATCGCCTTTATGTTCGCTAATAATTTCAGTTTTGAAATTTTTTTTGGTTGCCCACTTCATATACATTCTTCTTAACATATCAGCCCAGTCTTGACTTTCGGTTCCACCAGCACCTGCGTGAAATTCTAAATAACTATCAAATGTATCATTATCATTTGATAGAAAACATCTTATTTCAATTTGTTTAATTTTATTAAAGAGTATTTTTATATTTGAGGTTGTCTCTTTAATCATTTCATCGTTATGTTCTTCAATAGCTAAATCATAAATATCAAATAAATCTTTACTTTCATTTGATGTTACTTCAAAATTATTTAATAATTTTTCTAAATTAGTTTTTTCACGTAAAACTTTTTCAGCATTTTTTTTATCCTGCCAAAAATCTGGTTTTTCTATTAAATTTGATAAATTAATTATTTTTTCTGAAATCTTAGTCTTTTCAAAGAAACTCCTTTATTCTTTGATTTATTTTTTCTATTTCTGATTTAATATTTAATATTTCCTGATCCATTAATAAAATTTTAATATATTTGTTGTATTTAATCTACTATCAAAATTGTTAGATATATTATCTAGTTTATTATCATATTTTTTAAATGACTCGATTATGGCTAACTTAGTTTTTGCATTAGCTTTTTTCCCAGTTTTTGCATCTATGACCATCATTTTTATATTATCTGAAACTTTAAAGGGTCTTGCGTTATAAGTATTTGCTGTTTTTTTAATAAATTCTTTAAATACTGGCATTGCTGTTTTTGAACCAGTTTCAAATTTACCCAGACTTTTTGGATTATCATAACCTATATATACCCCTACAACTAAGTTTGAAGTAAATCCTATAAACCATGTATCTGTATTTTTGTTTGTGGTGCCTGTTTTCCCAGCTAATTCAAGACCTAATTCTTTTAATTTTTTTCCAGTTCCTCTTTCTATTACACCTTTTAACATTGAAGTCATTTGATATGCTGTTTGTGGTGAAAAAATCTGTTTATACTTACTTTTGATTATAGGGTTATTTGAGCCATCATATGAAATTAAATCACAATTTTCGCAATACCTTTTTTCATTATTAAAAATAGTTTTACCTTCACTATCTTGAATTCTATCAATCAAAATTGGATTAACTAATTTGCCCCCATTTAGAAATGAACAATAAGCACTAGTAATTTTTAGTAAAGTAGTTTCAGCAGAACCTAAGGATACTGACATAAGTTCATTAGGATTTTCATAAATATTTAACTTTTTTGAAAAGTTTATAATTTTATCTATGCCAAGTTCTTGGGCTATTCTAACTGTCATTAGATTTCTTGATTTCTCAATACCAGTTCTTAATGTTGAAGGTCCATAAAATTTTTTTCCGTAATTTTCAGGTTTCCACATTTTTAAATCATTCCCTTGATCTAAAACAATCGGTGCATCTAGAACTAATGAAGTTGGTAAAAAATTATTTTCTAAAGCTAGAGCATATATAAATGGTTTAAAGGCTGACCCAGGTTGACGTTTTGCCTGAGAGGCTCTGTTAAATTCACTCTTTTTAAAACTAAAACCTCCAGATAATGCTAAAACTCTTCCACTGTAAGGATCCATTACTACAATTCCACCATTTACATTTGGGTATTGTTTTAAACTATAATTTCCCTCAGAAATCTTTTTTACATAAATTATATCTCCCTTTTTAAATAAGTTTTTGAATTCTTTTCTTGTCCAATCAATATTATTAAAATTAATTATACCTTTGTCTGCATTAATTGTTTCTATCACAGTTCCAAACTTGTCTATTCTATTAACAACTGCCAATTCCCACCCCAAGGATTTCTCTATATAGAACTTCGAAAGATCTTTTTTCCAATTATTGTGTTTATTAATATTTGATATTGGGCCTCTCCACCCTTTTCTTTGATCGAATTCTTCAAGACCTTTCCTTAATGAATGGGTTGCAATTTTTTGTAATTCTAAATTTAAAGGTGTTTTTATATTAAAACCTTGTTTATATACTTTATCAAAGCCATATTTATCAATTACTTCTTTTCTAACATCTTCAACATAATACCTAGAGTCTTCTAAATATATTCTTTTTCTTTTCTGCAATTTAATTTCAGAATTACTGAGAACTATGTATTGATTTTTAGTAATAAAACCATTGTCAAATAAATTACTCAAAACTAAATTTCTTCTAAATTTTGCCAATTTGATATTTTTATAAGGATTATATTTACTTGGAGCCTTAGGTAACGCAGCTAAAAGTGCAGCTTCACCATAATCAAGTTCGCTTATAGGTTTATTAAAATATCTTAAACTTGCAGATGCAATTCCATAACTACCTTCTCCTAGATATATTTGATTTAAATATAACTCCAGAATCCTTTTTTTTGTCAATGCACGTTCAATTCTAAAAGCTAATATTGCTTCTTTTATCTTCCTATCAATACTTACTTCATTGGATAAAAGAAAATTTTTAGCAACTTGTTGTGTAATTGTTGATGCTCCTTCTAATCTTTTTGAATAAATTATGTTATATATATTATTCTTTAAAGCTCTAACAACTCCTTTAGCATCTACTCCAGGATGATCAAAAAAATTTTTATCTTCGGCTGATAAAAAAGCGTTTATAACAGTAGGAGAGATGGCTGTATAAGGAACAAATATTCTTTTTTCAGTTGAGAAATCACTTACCAATACACCATTTCCTGAATATAGTTTGCTAGAAACTGGAGGTTTGTAATTTTTCAGATACTTATAATCAGGTAATTTATTAGAATATATCCATAGTATGGATATTATTGATGCTACACTTAGAATTGAAGACAACAATCCAAATATAAATAATCTTTTAAATATCTTATGCATTTTAGTTTAAATATCTTATGAATTTGTTATTGTTATGGCATAGAATTTATTAAATTAACCTATGAAAATATCACAAAATTTATGTCGAAAAATTTATACATTGATGCTTCGCATCCTAATGAAACAAGAGTCGTTCTTAAATTCAATAATCATATTGAAGACTATGAATATGAAAGTATAAATAATACTTTAATTAAGAACAATATATACCTAGGAAAAGTAAGTAGAATAGAGCCATCATTACAAGCAGCATTTGTGGATTTTGGAAGAGAAAGACACGGATTTCTTTCATTCAATGATATTCAGTCAGATTACTATCAACTTCCATTAAGTGACTTAGAGAAAATTAAAGAAGAAGAGGAAAGAGTTCGCGAAGAATTATCTAAAGAAAGTGAAAATATTGAGGATAAAATTCTCGAGGGAAAAGAGGAAATCAAAATTAACGATCCTGTTGAAAAAAGAGAGGAGGATGAAAAAAATAAATCAAGTAATCAAAAAAAATTTCCATCTAAAAGATACAAAATTCAAGAAGTTATAAAACCTAATCAGGTAATATTAGTTCAAGTTTTAAAAGATGAAAGAGGATTAAAGGGTGCAGCATTGAGTACTTTTATATCAATTGCAGGAAAATATATAGTATTAATGCCTAATACTGCGAAGGGTGGAGGAATTTCCAGAAAAATATTTAATCCAGGTGATAGAAAAAAAATAAGGAATATTTTAAATGAAATCACTATTCCTAAAGAAATGGGAATAATTGTAAGAACAGCTGGGTCAAACAAAACAAAAAATGAAATTGAGAACGATTTAAAAAATTTAATAAAAGTTTGGGATCAAATAAAAGAAAATGCTTTAAATTCTATCGCTCCATCACTTATTCATCAAGAAAGTGACATTATAAAAAGATGCATAAGAGACATGTATGATGATGATACCCAAAATATATATGTAGAAGGAAACGAAGGATATCAAAAAACAAAAAGCTATCTCAAACTAATGATGCCAAATCAATTAAAAAAAGTTAAAAAATATCGAGATAAAGTGCCTCTTTTTTATAAAGAAAATATTGAAAAGAAATTATTTGAGATATTTGAAACAGAGGTGAAATTAACATCTGGTGGTTATCTAGTAATTAATCCAACGGAGGCATTAGTATCAATAGATGTTAATTCAGGTAAATCTATTAAACAAAAAAATGTTGAAAGTACTGCTTTTGATACAAACATTGAAGCAGCAGAGGAAATTGCCAGACAAATAAAAATAAGAGATTTGTCTGGCCTAATAATAATCGATTTTATTGACATGTTAAGTTTTAATAACAGAAGACAAGTTGAGCGAAAACTTAAAGAAAAGTGTAGAAATGACAGAGCAAGAATTCAAATTGGTAGGATAAGTAATTTTGGATTGCTTGAAATGTCAAGACAAAGATTAAGAGAAAGCAATGTTAAATGGCATATGAAATTAACTGATGAAACCTTTGTATTAAAAATTATTAAATTAATAGAGATCAAATCATTAGAACATAATGCTAAATTAGTTGAATTGACTATTAATCAAAAAATTGAAAAGCATATCGCTGATCATTATGAAGAAGCAGTAAAATATTTTGAGAAGAAGCATAAAGCTAAATTAGATATAAAAACGAATAATGATCTTAATCTAGAAGATTACATAATTGAATTTAAATCTAAAACAAAAAAAGTTTTAGATAAAATCGAAAAAGTTGAGAATCTTAAAGTTATAAAAGCTGAAGATAAAAATGAAGATAGCGTACCTAAAAATAAAAATAGAAAAATTTTTAAAAAAAGAAAATTTAGGAAAAAATTTTATAAAAAAAAAATTAGATAATACCTTTGTTTGTAGTTGATGCGGCACCAAATAAATTTGGATTAATTCTTCCAGACAAATATGATTTTCTTCCCGATATAACTGCAAACTTCATAGCTTCTGCCATTTGGATGGGATTTTTTGCTTTTGCAATTGCAGTATTTATCAAAACTCCATCACAACCTAGTTCCATGGCAATACTTGCATCTGATGCCTGTCCTAATCCTGCATCAATTATTAAAGGTAATTTTGTTTGTCCTCTGATAATTTTAATATTAACCTTATTCTGTATACCTAATCCTGATCCAATTGGAGCTGCGAGAGGCATTATTGCAACCGCTCCCGCGTTCTCTAATCTTTTTGCCATTAATGGATCATCATTACAATAAACCATTACTTTAAAACCCTCTTTTGTTAATAGTTCGGTAGATCTTAAAGTTTCAATCATTTCTGGAAAAAGGTTTCTTTTGTCACCCAATACCTCTAATTTTACTAATTTCCATCCACCTATTTCTCGTGCCAATCTTAACGTTCTAATTGCATCTTCTGCAGTGAAACATCCTGCTGTATTTGGTAAGTATGTTATTTTTTTTGGATCAATATAGTCCATCAATCTAGCTTTATTCTTATTAGATATGTTTACCCTTCTAACTGCAACTGTAACTATGTCTGCACCAGAAGTTTTAATGGCTTTAGCGCATTCACTGAAATTTTTATATTTTCCAGTACCAACTATTAAGCGTGATTTAAAAATCTTATTTGCTATCTTAAATTTATTGTCAATCATTATCCACCACCAATAAAATGAACAATTTCTATTTTATCTCCTTTTTTTAGTTTAATTTTAGAAATTCTTTTTTTGTCTATAATTTTTTTGTTTAGTTCTATAGCTATTTTATTTAGTGGCATTTTTAATTTTGTAATCAAGCTCTTCAGTGAAAATTTAGGAATTATTTGCATTTGCTTGCCATTTACAGTTATTTTTATTTTATTTTTAATATTCATAGATTATAAGGATTTCGTGAGTAAAATATTAATCATTAACGGTCCTAATCTTAATCTAATAGGTGAAAGAGAACAATCACAATATGGTAGCAAAGATTATAAATACCTAGAGGATATTTGTAAGAAAAAATCAAAAGAATTAAATTTAACTCTTGAAATGAAACAATCAAATATTGAGGGGGAAATTGTTGATATTATTCAAACTGCCAGAAACGAATTCAATGGAATTATAATTAATGCAGGTGGATATAGCCATACATCAATTGCAATAAGAGATGCTCTAGATGTATTTAAAGGCAAAATAATTGAACTTCATATATCAAATATTTATAAAAGAGAGGAATTTCGTCATAAATCTATAATAAGTGGTGTTGTTACAGGGATTATCTGTGGATTAGGGGTAAATGGATATATTTTGGCCATAAATTCTATGCATGAAATGTTGAATGAAAATAAATAAAAATATAATTAAAGAGCTTACTGAATATTTAAATGAATTTAATCTTAACGAAATAGAATACACAGAAAAAGATATAAAAGTAAAAGTATCAAAATCATCTGGAGCAAATTTAACAACTGTTAAAGAGATAAAATCAGAAATAAAATCAGAAAATACAAAACTAGATAATATCAGCGGGACTGAAGTTCCATCACCTATAATAGGAACAGCTTATTTAGCACCAGAACCGGGTGGTAAAAAGTTTGTAGAAGTAGGAAAAAAAATTAACAAAGGTGATACAATTATGATTGTTGAAGCTATGAAAACAATGAATCATGTGCCCTCTCCAATAGCTGGTACAATAAAAAAAATTTGTGTTGAAGATGGTCAGCCTGTTGAATATGGACATACCATTGCAATAATTGAATAATAATGTTCAAAAAAATTCTTGTTGCAAATAGAGGTGAGATAGCCGTTAGAGTTATTAGAGCCTGTAAGGAATGGGGTATTCAAACAGTCGCTATTCATTCTGACGTTGATAGAAATAGCATGCACGTTCGATTAGCTGATGAAAGTATATGTGTTGGACCACATCAAGCTGTGAATAGCTATTTAAATATTCCAGCTATTATGTCAGCTATTGAGTTGACAAATTCTGAAGCTGTTCATCCAGGATATGGTTTTTTATCTGAAAATTATGAATTTGCGAAAATCCTTGAACAGAACAAAATTAAATTTATTGGCCCATCATCTTCATTGATTAAAATGATGGGAGATAAAATTGAAGCAAAAAAAATTGCGAAAAAATATGGTCTCCCAGTAATTGAAGGTTCTGATGGAGGTGTATCTGATTTTAATGAAGCAAAAAGAATATGTAAAGAAATTGGATATCCTGTTTTGATAAAAGCTGCAGGAGGAGGTGGTGGAAAAGGTATGAAAGTTGTTACAAAAGAAGGTGAATTTGAAAACTTATTTTTAACAGCAAAAACTGAAGCAAAAAAATTTTTTGGAAATGATGAGGTATATATTGAGAAATTTTTTCAAAATCCAAGACACATTGAAGTTCAAGTGTTATCTGGAAAAAATAGAACAGTCCATTTACATGAAAGAGATTGTTCTATTCAAAGAAGGCATCAAAAATTGATTGAAGAAACTCCTAGCCCTTTACTAAATGATCAAATAAGAAAAGATCTTTTTGATAAAACTGTAAAAATGGTAAGCCAAATTGGATATGAAGGAGCTGGAACAGTAGAATTTATTTTTGAGGATGGAAAATTTTATTTTTTAGAAATGAACACAAGAATACAAGTAGAACATCCAGTAACAGAAGTTGTAACGGGTATAGATTTAATCAAAGAACAAATCTGGATTGCATATGATGGTAATACAGCTTTAAAACAAGAAGATATTAAGCCAAGGGGACATGCTATTGAGTGCAGAATTAACGCAGAAGATGTAAGTAAAAATTTTCAACCATCGCCAGGGGAAATTACTATGTGTCATCAGCCCTCTGGTTTTAGAACAAGAGTAGATGGTGCGATATTTCAAGGATACAAGGTAACTCCATATTATGATAGCATGATCTGTAAAGTAATATGTCATGGGAGGAACAGAACTGAAGCAATTCAAAGAATGAGAAGGTCTCTAGATGAGTTTGTTATAGAAGGCATTAAAACAACAATAGACTTACATAAAATACTTTTAAATCATGAAAAATTTTTAAATTCAGATTTTAATGTAAGTTGGCTTGACAAAGAAAAACTGCTTTAGGAAAAGCATTTTTTTAACCAAATATCATAAACGGGATGATCGAAAGGTCTAATTGAAGGAGACGAAGCAAAAGTCCAGTCGTTGAAGATAAAAACTTTATTTTCATCTTTATTAATTGTATCTCTTACTTGCATATACGCTGTAACTTCTGGATCATCATCAAATTTTGAATTATTACATTTAAGAATATTTATAGAAAGATTTTTAAATTTATATTCTTTACCAACTTCAATTTCAATTATATCGCTTTGTGAATTTACCTTATCTAAAATTGTTAGAATTGCAAATTTCTCAGTTTTTATTTGATTTTCACTCGAGGAGTTAACTGTTAATAAATAATAAGAAAAAAAAACAAGTATATAAACTTTAGCTTTTCCAAGAATTATATTTTTTGTTTGAAGCATTTTTACTTTTATTTTTATTTGGATGATAGGAATTTTCTGTTCCTGTTTGATTTGGCATATGCTCTTTTTGCCAACTATATTTATCTAATTCATGACTGTTTTCAATTTTATTTCCTGTATGATGCATCCAAGAATACCACTCACTTGGTATTTTTGATGCTTCAACTTCTCCGTTATAAATAACCCATCTTTTTCCTGACTTGCTTTCATAATATTTGTTACCTGAATTATCTTTGCCAACTAATTTTCCAAATAAAATTGTATTTAACCTTGTGCCAAATGTTTGTTTGTTCCACCAAGTAAAGATTTCTTTAATCATTTTATTTAAATTATTTTCAATTTATAATTGTAAATTTACAATTAGACTATAATTAAAAAATGTATATACATAAATCTTATCAAGATTCAATTTACAAATAGGATTACAATGGCAAAATATTTAGTTGAAACGTATTACACATGTAGCTTTAAAGTATCTCATTATTTAGATGATATAAGTGAGGAAAACCTTAACAATTTAGAGAAAAATGACGATGGAAAATTTGAAATAATCGATGTCAAACTAGATAATAGAAAAACAAAAAACCTACAAGATACTAAAAGTAGTAAAGTCGAAATTGTTTCACAACCAATTAGTAATCAAGATATTAAAAGTAGTAATAAATCCAAACCAATTGACGAGAATTTTAAAAAAAATATTACTGATAATATAGGCAAAAGATTTAGCATGCCTGATAGAAGAAAGGGTTATATCCAAAAAGCCTCAATAGGTGATCACAAAGTATATTTGCATACCGGTGAATATGAGGATGGTAAAATAGGTGAAATTTTTATTGATACCAGTAAAGAAGGTGAGTTAGTAAAAGCCCTCATGAATAATTTTGCAATAGCAATATCATTAGGCCTTCAATATGGAGTTCCTCTAGATGAATTTGTAAATGCATACTTAGATACAAAATTTGAACCTTCTGGTAAAGTTTATGGAAATGATCGAATAATGAGCGCAAGTTCAATATTAGATTATATTTTTAGAGAACTAGCGATTTCCTATTTAAATAGAGAAGATTTAGCTCACACCCCATCAATAACTGGCAATTCTGAAACAAGTGAAAGTCAAGAAAGTGAAGATCAAAATCAACTAATTAAACTTGTTAAAGATATTACAAGCAAAGGATTTGTTAGAAACGATTATAAAAAGAAACTAGTGGATTTGTCAGATATAAGAATAAACCTTAAAGGAAAAAAATAATTATTTTTTTCTTTTTGAAATATTAAGTTCTTTTAGTTGATTTTCGTCTACTTCAGAGGGTGCATTCATCATTAAATCTTGGGCATTTTGATTCATTGGAAACATAGTTACCTCTCTAATATTTTTTTCTTCTGCTAATAACATAACGATTCTATCTATTCCAGGAGCAATGCCACCATGAGGAGGCGCGCCATAGCTTAAAGCATTAATCATACCACTAAATTTCTCATTCACTGTTTCCTCAGAGTAACCAGCAATTTTGAATAATTTATACATTAAATCAGGTTTATGGTTCCTGATTGCTCCTGAAGATAATTCAATACCATTACACACAATATCGTATTGATAAGCTTTTAGTTTCAGAGGTTCTGAAAGATCTAAATTATCAATATCACCTTGCGGCATTGAAAAAGGGTTGTGGCTAAATTCGATCTTTTTGGTATTTTCATCTATTTCAAACATTGGATAGTCCACTACCCAACAAAATGAGAAAACATTTTCATCAATTAAATTCAACTCATTTGCTATTTTATTTCTCGCATTACTTAATAATTTCTCAACTTCAGATTTATTTCCGCAAGACATAAATATTGTATCACCTACTTCAGCATTCATTTTTGTCATTATCTCTTTGATAGACTCTTCAGAAAAAAATTTTCCCACAGGTCCTTTAGCGCTCAATTTCTCCGAATTTTCTATAGAAAAATATGCAAGACCCGATGATCCTTCATCTTTTGCCCATTTATCAATTCCGTCAAAAAAACTTCTTGGTTTTTGAGATGTATTTTTTGTAACTATTCCTCTAACTATCGATCCTTTACTTACTAATTTTTTAAATATTTCAAAGTTAACATCATCTCTTTTAAAAATTTCAGTAATATCAGCTATTTCCAAAGGATTTCTCAAATCTGGTTTGTCAGAACCGTATTTAAGCATAGCCGTATCAAAAGGAATTCTGGGAAATTTTTCATGGAGTAACTTTTTAGAGGAAAATTTTTTGAATAAATTTACAAATAACTCCTCAACTATTTTGAATACATCCTCCTGTTCTACAAAAGACATTTCCAAGTCAAGTTGATAAAACTCACCTGGACTCCTGTCAGCTCTTGCGTCCTCATCTCTAAAACACGGTGCAATTTGAAAATATTTATCAAAACCAGATACCATGATTAATTGTTTAAATTGTTGTGGCGCTTGAGGTAATGCGTAAAATTTACCAGGATTTAGTCTGCTTGGTACTAAAAAGTCTCTAGCACCCTCTGGGCTAGATGAAGTTAATATAGGTGTTTGATATTCTAGAAAACCATATTTTTGCATTTCAGTTCTAATAAATGAAATAATTTTGGATCTTAAAATAATATTATTATGAATTTTATTTCTCCTTAAATCTAAGAATCTATACTTTAATCTAATTTCTTCAGAATATTCTTGATCTGAAAAAACAGGTAGTGGTAATTCCTTAGTTCTTGCAAGTATTTTAAATTTTTCAATTCCTACCTCAATTTCTCCAGTATTTAAATTTTTGTTAATTGTATCTTTTTCTCTAGCTAAAACTTTACCTTCAACTTGTAGAACAGTTTCTAATGGAAGTTTTTCTATTTCTTTAAATATTTGTTTACCCTCATCAATTACACATTGAGTTAGACCATAGTGATCTCTTAAATCTAAAAACAATAGATTTCCATGATCTCTTTTTTTATTTATCCAGCCTGATAACTTTATTGTCTGATCTTTGTTATTTAAAGTTAGTTCTCCGCAAGTGTGTGTCCTATATTTGCTCAATTTATTATCTCTTTTATTATTTTAAAGTTAATAGATTTCTTTTTCTTTAAACTCAATTCATCAATCTTATATATAAATTCATGCATTTTACTATACGATCTCGCAATTCTTTTTATAATATAATCTATAATTTTGTTATCCAATTTAATTTGTCTATCGGAGAAGCTTTTTAAAATTATTGCATAAATCAACTCATCATCTGGCTGTTCAATTGTAGCGATAATGCAGTTCTTTAATCTTGATAATAAATCTGGGAGTGTGAATTTCATTGTATCTATTGGTTTTTTTGACGAGATTAATAAATATTTATTATCCTGTTCAACTAAATTGAATATAGAGTAAAGAAGTTTTTCGTCAAAACTTTCCTCTAGGTCTTCAATTATTATACTGTTTGAAAGTTTAATTTTTTTTAAAATCTTATCTTCGATATTGTTGCTATATAAATATAAAGCGTTACTTTTTTTTTTAAATATATTTGATAAATGTGTTTTGCCAGAATATTTTTCTCCAGCTAAGTTGACAATTTTTTTTTCCCATTTAGGCCAGGCCTCTATAATATTTTTTGCAAAATAATTACTTTTAGACACATAGTAATCATTTTCATCAAAACTTTCAGTAATCCCAAAGTCTAAGAGTTTTTGATCCAATTCTCTCATTCTATATTCCAAATATTACTAGATGAATTTATATTTATATCATTCACTTTTAAAGTA
>CACBMY010000016.1 GCA_902540545.1 uncultured Pelagibacteraceae bacterium | reverse complement strand
GAATATGGAAAAATATGATTATGTCTTATATTGATTTTGAAAGAAGAAATTTTAAAAAAAAATAAGTTACTTACTATGAGGAGGTAATTTTTTTTCTACAAAAACTTCATGTTTTCTAGTTACAGGATTATATTTTTTTGCTTTCAATTTTACTTTTGCTTTTTCACCACCAGCTGGTTTCTTTACATAATAGAAAAAAGGACTATCAGGTTTTGCCTCGGGAACTAATCTTACTTTAACGTGTGTTTTTTTAGCCATTTTTTTTAATATTTTTAATAATATTTGATATTTTGTTTAATTTAATTTTCAATTTTTTAGCGTTTATAGTTTTATTATCATTTTCGTCAAGGTAAGAATTTTTAATTTGAAGTTCTTTTTTTGCACCATTTATAGTCATTCCTTTATTTTTCAATAAAAATTGAATTTTTTTCAAAAGGTCTATGGATTTATTGTCATAATATCTTCTATTACCAGAAAAAATATGTGGTCTTATTTCTTTAAATTCTTTTTCCCAATAACGAATTGTATGAGTGGATAATTTACCAGTTTTTTTATCAATAAGATTTAGAATCTTAGCCACTTCACCAATTTTTTTATATTTTTTTTGATTATTTTCCATCAGCATTAATAAATTTTTTTAATTCTTTAGAGGGTTTAAATAGAATTACATTTCTATCAGTTATAATTTTATTTTCTAAAGTTTTTGGATTTCTTCCAATCCTGCTTTTTTTATGTCTAAGTATAAAAGTCCCAAAATTTGATATTTTTACTTTTTTTTTTCTAATAAGTTCCTGAAGTATAATAGTGAAAAAATCTTCCAGTAAATTTTCACAAATTTTTTTTGGAAAGCCTAGCTGCATGTAAATAGAATTAACAATTTCTTTTTTAGTTAAATTAGTTCTCATTTAATTAATATTTTTCTTAATTTTATCAATTAAATTTCCTTTTATAATTTTTTCACATACTTTTAGTGAATTGGCAAAACCAATTTCGTCTGTCGATCCATGACTTTTGATTACTGGTTTATCCAAACCAAGCATTATTGCACCATTATACAATCTGGGATCAAGTTTGTTCTTAAATTTTTTTAAATTTTTAATATTTAGTAGTGAAGATAGTTTTCCAATTAAAGATGAATTAAGAGCTTGTTTTAATTCTGAAGTTATAAAATTAGCGGTTCCTTCAGCTGTTTTTAAAGCTATATTTCCAGTAAAACCATCAGTCACTATAACATTTACCTTGCCATCCATAATATGATTACCTTCGATGTATCCCTCAAACTTAAATAAAGAATTTTTTTTTTCATTCAACATTTGATAAGTATTTTTGATAATATTATTTCCTTTTAATTCCTCAGATCCTATATTCAAAAGTGCTACTTTGGCCTCTTCATTCTCAAATAGAGATTTATGTAATGCTGCTCCCATTAAACTAAAATCTACAAGGTTTTTTTCATTACACTCTATATTAGCGCCAAGATCTAAAACTATATTCATACCATATTTATTCGGCCATAAAGCAGAAAGTGCTGGCTTATCAATTTTTTCAATCATACTTAGGTTTAACTTTGCAATAACAAATAAAGCTCCAGTATTACCAGCAGACACTACAGCATCTGACTCATTTTTTTTTAGACTTTCGATTGATAACCACATACTGGTGTCTTTACCTTTTTTTGCTGCTGATAAAGGACTATCCGTATCTTCAATTTGCTTATCGGTATGAATAATTTTATAATTATCAGTAATATTTGTTTTTTTTATTAAGGGCTCAATAGTTTTAATATTTCCAAAAATATTATAAAAAATACCCTCTGTTGAAGCAGAATGAATTTCAATACCTTTGATTATTTTTAATGGAGAGTTTTCACCACCCATTGCATCAACTGCAATATTAATTGGGTTGCTCATAATTAATGTCTTTATTCTTTAGGGTCTAAAATTTGTCTACCCTTATAATAACCAGTTTTAAGATCCAAATGATGTGAAAGTCTATATTCACCTGACTTCTTATCTTCAATTATATTCTTTGAATTGATCCTAATATGTGATCTTCTTTTACCAGATCTTGATTTAGTAGTTTTTCGTTTTGGTACAGCCATAATAAATTTTATTGGGTTATTATATCTTTTGAGAGATTATTGAAAGAGTTTTTTGTTAAAAATAGCCTATATTTTTCGAAATATTCTACAAAAATACTGTAATTATTTGTTCCACCTATGTAAATTTTTAAAATTTTAATTTGATTTTTAGTATTTTTATTTTCCCAATCATCTATTTTATCTATTATTGAAAATAACAAATTTACATAATCTTTCATTTTTTTATTAATTGTTGCGTCGCCATACCCAATTTCTCTTAAAGATAACTCTATTTGACGAACAGAAAAATCAAAAAAATTTTGTAAGTTTTTTTTTGTTTCTCTTTTTTTATAAACTTTTAAAAGAAATCCAAGATGAAAGAAAAAAATGATCATTCTGTAATAAAATGTATCAGATTCTTTATTTATATATAAATTTTTATTTCTGGTCAGTTTTATTAAATTATTGTAGATATCTAAATAAATGTCGTTCATAAAATATATCTTAATTATTTTATTCTTTTTTATAGTTAACTGTTCTGGAAATAAAGTATCAAATTATCATGGTGTAAAAAGAATAGAGACTAAATTCGATAAATTAAAAGTTAATTATACAAATAAAAACGACATTATAAAAATTATTGGTCCTCCATCAACTATAAGTGACTTTGATAATAATAAATGGATCTATATAGAAAGACTTAAAACTAATCAATCATTAATTAAACTAGGAAGAGAAAAGATCAAACAAAATAATATTCTAATTGTTCAATTAAATAATGCTGGAATATTGATAGATAAAAAATTATTAAATTTAAATGACATGAATGATGTTAAATATTTAAAATCGGTTACGGAAAAAGACTTTTCTAACGAAAACTTTATTTATAACGTTGTCACATCATTAAGAGAAAAGATTAATGCACCAGCACGAAATAGATCCAAAAAGTAAAAACTTTTAGCCAGCAATTACTGCAAGCAATAATAAAGCAACTATATTTGTAATTTTTATCATTGGATTAACCGCTGGCCCCGCTGTATCTTTGTAAGGGTCACCTACTGTATCACCTGTTACGGCTGCTTTATGGGCTTCAGAGCCTTTTCCTCCAAACTTTCCATCCTCAATATATTTTTTTGCATTATCCCATGCTCCACCACCAGCGGTCATAGATACTGCAACAAAAAGTCCAGTTATAATTACTCCAAGTAGCATTGCACCAACAGATGATAAGGCGGCAACTTGTCCTCCAATTGGTAAAATAATTAAATAAAGAACTATAGGTGATAGCACAGGTAGCAATGAAGGAATTACCATTTCTTTGATAGCGGCTTTTGTTAATAAATCAACTAATCTACCATAATCTGGTTTTGCTTTCCTTTTCATTATACCAGGAATTTTCTTAAACTGCCTTCTAACTTCAATTACTACAGCTCCACCTGCTCTTCCGACAGCTTGCATACCCATTGATCCAAACAGATAAGGTAACATACCACCAATCAATAATCCTACAACAACAAAAGGATTTGATAAATCGAATGTTACAACTATACCTTCAAGTTTAGAACCTGCTTCTTTAGAGAAATGTTTAATATCCTCTGTATATGCAGCAAATAAAACTAATGCACCTAGACCTGCTGAACCAATTGCATAACCTTTTGTAACAGCTTTTGTTGTATTTCCAACGGCATCCAATGCGTCTGTAGTTTTTCTAACATTTTTTGGTAAGTTAGACATTTCTGCGATTCCACCCGCATTATCAGTTACAGGTCCATAAGCATCTAATGCAACAACCATGCCTGCAAGCGCTAGCATAGTTGTTACTGCAATTGCTATACCAAATAAACCAGCTATTGAATTAGTTAATAAAATTCCTGCTACAATTATAATCGCAGGTATTGCAGTAGCTTCCATTGAAATTGCCAAACCTTGAATTACATTAGTTCCATGTCCTGTTGTAGATGACTGCGCGACACTTTTAACTGGTCTATAATCAGTACCAGTATAATATTCAGTAATCCATATTAATAGACCAGTAATTACTAAGCCTATCACTCCACAATAATATAAGCTCATACCATTAAAAGATACTCCATTAACAGTATAAGTAGTATTCAAACCAATAACGTAGTCAGTTATAGGATATAAAATAATTAAAGATAAGATAGCAGTTGCAACAAAACCTTTGTATAATGCGTTCATTATATTTTTAGATTGTCCTAGCTTTACAAAAAAAGTTCCTACTATTGATGTTAAAATGCAAGCAGCTCCAATACTTAGGGGATATACCATCATATTTAAATCAGATACAAAAAATATAGAAGAAAGAACCATTGTCGCTACAATTGTAACTGCGTATGTTTCGAATAAGTCAGCTGCCATTCCAGCACAATCACCAACATTGTCTCCAACGTTATCAGCTATCACGGCTGGATTTCTAGGGTCATCCTCAGGAATACCTGCCTCAACTTTTCCAACCAAATCTGCTCCGACATCAGCACCTTTTGTAAAAATTCCACCACCTAATCTTGCAAAAATAGAAATTAAAGATGCTCCAAAACCTAAAGCAACTAATGCGTTTACGATTTCTCTCTCATCAACACCTGCTGATAATAATATATAGTAATAGACTGCAATTGCCAACAAAGCTAAACCTGCAACCAACATTCCTGTAATTGCTCCAGATTTAAACGCTATTGAAAGGCCTTGAGATAAACCTTTTCTCGATGCCTCGGCAGTACGTACATTGGCTTGAACAGAAACTAACATTCCTACATAACCAGCAATACCAGACAGTGCCGCACCAATTAAATATCCAATTCCAACTAATAATGAAAATGCAAAACTAATAATAACTAAAACTACAATACCAACTATAGCGATAGTTTTGTATTGCCTGTTTAAATAAGCTTTTGCCCCTATTTGAATAGCAGAAGCAATTTCTTGCATCTTTGGATTTCCTGCGCTTGCATTCAAGATTGATGATCCTGTAACAAATCCATATACAATGGATAAGATCCCAGCAAAAATTGTGTATAATAAAATAGTATCAACAGACATATAATTCCTTAAATAAGTGTTTTAGTTATTTTTTAAAATGCGGACATTACAAAAAAGATTGTAAAAGGCAATATTTAACTTTTTAGAATATGTGAGAATAACCTTGGTATTTAAGGTATTTTATTGGAATTCTCCTATTATCTAACAGGTAATTTTTTGATTTAGTATTAATTTGCCCAATAATTGAAATTTTTTGATTCATTTTAGAGGATAATGTTTTTATATATTTTCTCTTTGACTTAGAAGCTGTAAATAAAATTTGATAGTCATCACCATTGAATAAATAGTCTAATGTCTTCAGTTTTTTGTTTTTAATTAAACGTTTTAAATGATTTGATATCGGGATCTTATCTATATCGATTAAATAACCAAGTTTTTGTTTATTTATTAATTTATTCAAATCAATTACCAATCCATCAGAGACATCCATAGAGCAGTTTGCAATTTTAAAAAGATGTAAACTAAAGTTTATAGGTAAATTAGGTGAATAATATTTATCAATAAAATATTTTTTTTGATTTAAGTTTAAATTAATTTTCTTTTTTAAAGCTTTTAAACCAATGTGACTATCACCTACATTACCAGTTAGATAAATGTCATCTCCAATTTTTGCTTTATTTCTATAAACAATTTTATTTGAATATCCTAAAGATATAACTGTAAAACTTAGATTTTTTGAGGATGTAGTATCGCCGCCTGATAATTTTATATCAAATCTATTTTGTTCATTAGATAAGGATTTGTTAATTAATGACATATTTTTTTTTGTAAAATGATTTTTGTTACCTGAACCAGCTAAAAAGAAATAATTTGGTTTTACCCCTTTAGCATAAATGTCTGATATAGATGATCTTATTATTTTTCTTATAACAAGGTCTGGTTTTTTAAAATTTAAAAAGTGTATACCCTCATTGTAGGTATCAACCGAAATAACTAATTTTTTAGTTTTATCAAAAAAAACATCATCATTTAAATTAAGCGAAGATGGATTATTTGTAGCTAATTTTTTTAAATAAGTATTTATTAAAAATTCTTCATTCATTAGTTTCTTAATTTCTTTGAAATTTTATCAAGCAAAGCATTCAAATATTTTGTTTGTGATAAATTAATAAAGAAATTAGAGGCATTAAGGTATTCTTTAATAATAATTTTTGAAGATATTTTTGGTTTATACATTAATTCAAAAATTGCACTTTTAATTATTACTTGAAAAACTTTATCTAGGTTTGATATTTTTAAATCATCATTTAAATGATTTGTAATTTCTTCGTGAATTACATCATCTCTTTCAATTGTGCCATTAACTACATCTTTTATAAATTTTTTGAAACGATGTTTTGGAAAATTTAATTCTACTTCATTGTTATAATATTTGCTGTAAAGCTTCTGTATTATAATAACTCTTGGATTATTTTTTTTACTAAAATGAAGTGACATTCTATAAAGATAATATTGATTTTACTGCGTTAGCTGCTTCTCTACCTTTTTTGCCACGTACTATAGCTTGTTTTTTATTTAAACAAGTAATTATTCCATTGCCAACGGGTTTTTTTGAATCCACAGATATATTCATAATTGCATCAGTCGTTGATTTAGATATAAAATCAAAATGAGGCGTTTGACCTTTAATTACACATCCAAGTGCTACAAAACCGTCATATTTTTTTAAATTTTTGGAAATAACTACAGGTATCTCAAATACACCCGGAACAGAGATTATATTGATCTTTGCAAAATTCTTCAATTCATTCTTAGCACTTTTAAGAAGAGCAGCTGAGATATCTTTGTAATAGTTTGCTTGTATAATCAATACTTTATTTTTCATTTTATTATTTCTTGTTTAATAATCTTGATACCATAACCATCCAACCCAACAACCTTTTTTAGAGTTCTAGTAACTAATATCATTTTTTTTATTTTTAAAGATTTAATTATTTGAGCTCCAATACCATAACTTTTTATTAATTGATCCTTTTCCTTCGTTTTAGACTTTTTATCTTTAAATTCTTTAAGTGTTTGAGTAACAGATTTTAAATTTGGATCTCTTATAAAAATCATAACACAATTGCTGAATTTTTTAAAATATTTTAAAGTTTTTTCAAATGAGTTAGGAAGTTTTTGATTAATTAGATAATTTTGAACTACATTAGATGAAATAACTCTAACTCTTGGTGATTTACTTTTATTAACTTTACCCTTAACTAATGCAAAATGTTCAGAACCATCAATTGAGTTCTCAAAGACATAAATTTTGAATTTTTGATTATTTAAATTAATTGTAGATGTTTTTTTTAATTTAATAAGATTTTCTTTTCTTAGTCTGTATGAAATTAAGTCTTCAATTTTTGCAATATGAAGTTTATGTTTACTAGCAAATTTTAATAAGTCATCGCCTTTTGCCATCGAACCATCTTCATTCATAATCTCACATATTACAGCAGCTGGAATTTTGTTACCAAGTCTGGCTATATCGACTGATGCTTCTGTATGACCAGCTCTAACAAGAACTCCCCCTTCTCGAGAAATAATTGGAAATACGTGACCAGGAGAAACTATTTCTTTTTTTAATACATTTTTTTTAGTAGCAACTTTTATTGTTCGTGATCGGTCTTTAGCTGAAATACCTGTTGTTATTCCCTTCTTTGCCTCTATTGAAATGGTAAAGGCTGTTTGATTTCTTGATTGATTAACAGGAGCCATAAATGTTAGTCCGAGTTTATTTGCTTGATTTTTATTTAGTGTTAGACAAATTAAACCTCTGCCATTTTTTGCCATGAAGTTAATTTTTTTAGAATTAACATCACTCGCATTAAATACTAAATCGCCCTCATTTTCTCGATTTTCATCGTCAACAAGAATATACATCCCCCCTCTTTTGGAGATGGAAATAATCTTTTCTATTGGACTAAATTTATTTTTTATCATTAATAAATTTTTTTACATATTTAGATAAAATATCTATTTCAATATTAACTAAATCATTTTTTTTAATATTTGCTAAATTTGTAAGTTTTAATGTATGTGGAATAACCCAAATTTCAAATTTATTCTTCTTTATCTTGGCTATAGTTAAAGACACACCATTTATCAAGATTGAAGCTTTCTCAACTAAATATTTATAAAATTTTTTATCAATACTGAATTCGTAAATTGTAGATTTGTCTACATTTGTTAAATTTGTGACTTTACTTACTGTATCAACATGTCCTTGGCATATGTGGCCTGAAATATTTTGTCCATACTTTAAAGGTAATTCTAAATTAACATAATCACCAACATTAGATTTCTTAAATTTTGATTTTCTAATAGTTTCATTTGATAAATAAAATTCAGATACACCTTTTTTATATGATATTAATGTTAGGCAGACACCATCACAGGAAATAGATATTCCTAATTGCTTATTAGTTAATTTTAATTTTGACTTGATAAAGAGATTTATTCCTTTAGCTCTTTTGGTAATATTTGTAATTTTACCTTTATTAAAAATTATTCCATTAAACATTTACTGATACCTAAAAAGTTTTTCTTTATCTAAAAAAGTATTAATTTGAGATCTTTTTTTAAATTTTTTAGACAATAAATCAATAAAAGAATTCACAGAAACTGAATTTTTTAAATTAATTTTATTATCAGCTTTGAATAAATAAAAATCATTTATTAAATTATTGTTTAAAAAAGATTTTAAAAGATTTGGACCCGTCTCAAGTAATAAATTTGCATAACCTAATGCGTATATTTTTTTTAAAATTGTATTTAAATCAAAACAATTATTTTCTATTTTCATAAAAATAAGTTTTGCATTTTTATTCTTAAATTTATTAATAATATTTTTATCTTTTTTATTATGAAAAATATAAATTTTATTTGAGCTAGGTTTTAATACTTTAGAATTTATTTTAGTCTTTAAATCTTTATCGATGATAAATTTTACTGGTGAAAACTTTTCTAAACCTTGAATTCTACAATTTAAATTAGGATTGTCAGAGTTAATAGTTTTATAAGATGTTAAAATTGCTTGATTTCTATATCTTAATAAATGAGACACTTTATGAGAATGTTCATTTGTAATTTTTTTTTTAAATAAATAAATTTTATTATTCTTGGAAACAGCTAATTTTCCAGTAACGTATGGAATATCATTAAATTTTGAAAATTTATAATCTTTATAAAATTGATTTGCGTCATTTTTAATTAAACCAATTTTAGCCATAATATTATTTTTTTTTAAAACACCTTTTGTTTTTTTTGCTGTTCGTTTATCAAAATCTTCAATGGAATAATTAACTAATTTAATCTTTTTTTTTATAATAATGTTTGTACAAGGTGGTGTTTTTCCATAATGAATACAGGGTTCTAATGTTACATACATATTTGAATTTTTGAAATTTATTTTATTATTTTTTAAGGCAGCTACTTCAGCATGAGGTCTGCCATTAATATCTGTCTTTCCGTAAGAAATGATTTCATCTTTATGGGTTACTACACATCCAACCGATGGATTTAATCCTGTTAACCCTTTATTTTGATTGGCAAGTTCTAGTGCCAATCTCATGAATGCTTTATTTTTTTCTGATGATTTATCTTTTCTTAAAGACATCGATTTTATCAACAAATTGAACGAAGTCTTTTTCTTCTCTAAAATTTCTATATACTGATGCAAATCTTACATAAGCAACTGGGTCCAATTCTTTTAATCCGTCCATTACCATTGTGCCTATTGTGTTCGAAGAAATTTCACTTTGACCAAATTCTTCTAATGATCGAGAAATTTTAGAAATAAATTTTTCTACTGTTTCAGTATCAAGAGGTCTTTTTTTTAGAGCTACATAAATGGATTTAGACAATTTATCTCTATCAAATGGAGATTTTCTTCCATTTTTTTTTACAATTGTTAGCTCACGAAATTGAACTCTTTCAAATGTAGTAAATCTTTGACCACAGCTACAAAGCCTCCTTCTTCTTATAGCTGTTCCATCTTCAGTAGGTCTAGAATCTACAACTGAAGTTTCACCTTTTTTATCACAGGGACAAATCATAATTCATTATCCCAAATTTTTATAAATTGGGAAATTTGAACATAAATCAACAACTTCTTTTCTTACTTCGTCTTCTATTTTAGTATTATCATCAGGGTTGGATGACAAACCTTTAATTACTTTAGTAATTAACTCACCAACTATTTTAAATTCACTTAAACCAAATCCTCGAGTAGTTGCTGCCTGAGAACCTAGTCTTATACCTGACGTTACCATTGGACTTTCTGTATCAAATGGAATTCCATTTTTATTACACGTTATATTAGCACGTGATAAACTTTCAGCTGCAGCATTACCTTTAACACCAAAAGGTCTTAAATCTACCAACATTAAATGAGTATCAGTTCCTCCAGAATAAATCTTAAATCCATTTGTTTTTAATGTTTCTGCAAGTATTTTTGCATTAGCTAAAACATTAGATATATATTCTTTGAAAGAAGGTTCTAATGCCTCTTTAAATCCAACTGCTTTTGCTGCTATTATATGCATCAGAGGGCCACCCTGATAACCAGGAAATACAGCTGTATTAATTTTTTTATAAATATCTTCGTGATTTGTTAAAATAATTCCACCTCTGGCGCTTCTAAAAACTTTATGAGTTGTAGATGTAACGACATGAGCATGATCAACAGGATTTGGATAGCCTTTACCAGCAACAAGACCTGAAAAGTGAGCCATATCTACCATAAAGAATGCTCCAACCTTATCAGCAATTTCTCTAAATCTTTTAAAGTCAATCACCCTAGAATATGCACTACCTCCAGCAATTATAAGTTTAGGTTTATTTTCAATTGCTAATCTTTCAACTTCGTCATAATCGATTAATTCAGATGTTTTGTCCACATCGTAACTTATTGCATTAAACCATTTGCCTGACATTGCAATTTTAAGACCATGAGTAATATGGCCTCCAGAATTTAAACTCATTCCCATAAATGTGTCACCTGGCTTTAATAAGGCTAAAAAAACCGCTCCATTAGCCTGAGCACCAGAATGAGGTTGAGAATTAGCAAATTTACAATTAAAGAGTTTTTTTAACCTATCGTTAGCAAGTGACTCGGCAACATCAACATGTTCACAACCGTTATAATATCTTTTACCTGGGTAACCTTCTGCATACTTATTTGTTAGTACAGAACCTTGTGCTTCTAAAACAGCTTGTGAAACGATGTTTTCAGATGCGATTAATTCAATATGGTTTTGTTGTCTGATTAATTCTTTATTTACTGCATCAAATATTTCTGGATCAGCTTCAGACAATTTTTTTTCAAAAAAGTTTTCATATTGCGTATTTAAATATTTTTTTTCACTAGACATTTATTTACCTATATTTTTTTAATTCTTTTTATATGTCTACCGCCTTCAAACTCAGTTTTTATAAAGCTTTCAACACATTTTAAGGCAACTGTTTTTTTAATAAGCCTTTCTCCTAATGTTATAACATTTGCATCATTATGCAATCGCGATAATTTGGCATTTTTTACTGAATAGCATAAAGCTGCGCGTATTCCCTTATTTTTGTTTGCAGCAATAGACATTCCTACTCCTGAACCACAAACAAGTATTCCTACATGATTCTTATTTTTTGCCACTTGTTTACAAAGTTTATGAGCAAAATCAGGGTAATCAACTGACTTCTTATTTTGTTTTGGTCCCAGATCTTTTATTGGATAATTTTTATTAAAATATTTTAAAATATTCTTTTTTAAATTAAAACCACCATGATCTGAAGCAATAAAAATTTTTTTCAATTTAATTAAATTTGTAATTTAAAACACAAGCAACAAGGTGAACTCTATTTTCTTCACCCCCATTAAATGCATTGTGATATTTAGTATTATTAGTAATCCAAACAGAGCCATCTGCTGGCATATGTTTTGCAACATTATCAACAACCATTATTGCTCCAGGATTTGTGTATATAGGTATATGAAGCCTTGGCTCCGGATCTCTATGCCAACTCAATGTTGATCTTGGCTCTTTAAGAAGAAGTCTCATCCTACCTAATTTATACTTTTTTGTTAATTGGTCATAAACTTCTTTGAAATAAGTATTTTTAAAGTCATCAACAAATTCTGTATATTTATGTTCATCAATTTTACTTTCCCTCTGTACCTCAACACCTGTACTATCTGGTTTAGTCCAATAAATGCCTCTTACATTATTTCCTTTAACAGAGTCTGGATCACCTGGAATTTGATTTAGGGGTATACCGGCGAAGTGAGGTATTCCCAGACTTGTATCAAAACCTTTTATTTTTAATACTTCATCACAAGCCTGTTTTAATTTTATGATATCAAATTTTACATCTTGTTTTTGGAAATCATTGAATAATTGTGACATCGGTGCTCTACTATCTTATAGACTATTATATTAAATATTACTATTGTCGCATCAAAAAAATTAATTGATAATGATTATCACAGGTAACTATCCTAATTTAAGATTGAGAAGATCAAGAAAATTCAGTTGGTCTAGAAGATTAGTTCAAGATAATGATCTATCTTACAATGATTTTATTTTACCTATCTTTCTTACTGAAGGAAAAGCAAAAAAAGTTCCAATTAATTCAATGCCAAATGTTTTTAGGTACTCTATTGATAAATTAAAAAGAGTAGTTGATAAAGCACTAAAATTGGGAATACCCATGGTAGCTTTATTCCCTTATACAAATCCAAGAAAAAGAGATGAATTTGGAAATGAAGCATTAAATGAAAATAATTTAGTTTGCCAAGCAATAAAATTCATCAAAAAAAATTATAAGAACGAAATTGGAATAATGTGTGATGTTGCATTAGATCCATATACATCACATGGTCATGATGGAATAATTAAAAAAAATGAAATTTTAAATGATGAAACATTAGAAATATTGATTAAACAATCAATATTGCAGGCAAAAATGGGTTGCGATGTGATTGCCCCATCAGATATGATGGATGGTAGAGTTTTAAAAATTCGTAAAGCTTTAGATAAAAATAATCTTAAAGATGTTCAAATTTTATCATATGCTGTTAAGTATGCATCAAGTTTTTATGGCCCATTCAGAAATGCAGTTGGATCAAGAAGTCTCTTAAAAGGAGACAAAAAAACTTATCAAATGGATTTTAAAAACAATTATGAATCATTAAGAGAGGTTGCATTAGATATAAAAGAAGGAGCAGACATGATTATAGTAAAACCAGGGATGCCTTATCTTGATATAATTAGGGAAGTTAAGAATAATTTTAAAATTCCAGTTATTGCATACCAAGTATCAGGGGAATATAGTCTCATACAAAATGCCATTTCAAAGAATATATTAGATAAAAAATCGATATATGAAAGTCTAGTTTCCTTTAAAAGAGCTGGAGCAAGTGCAATTATAACCTATTTTGCTGATCAAATAAAATTAGATTAATTTTAAAGAATTTTGAAAATTAAATCTTGTTTTAGGAAAATTAAGATTATTCGGTTTAACTATTGTTTTATCTAAAAAATCTCCTACAATTTTTAAAGCATCAAAAGTATCTTCAAAGCTAATATTTTCTTCATTTTTATTTACTAAAAAATTTGGAATGATTTTGTTTGAATTTTTTAATTTATAATTAATTTTATTACCTTCAGAAACCTCTTCTACATAATCATTAAAGTCTATGTCATATCCAATTAATTTATAAAAGTTTAACTCCCAATTTACAAACTTTGAGAGCCACTCTTCATCTTTTAACATCTTAAAATAATTATCAATTAAGTAATAAATCTCTCTATTTTTTTCGTTCTCTACTG
Source organism: uncultured Pelagibacteraceae bacterium (assembly GCA_902540545.1). Taxonomy (GTDB): domain Bacteria; phylum Pseudomonadota; class Alphaproteobacteria; order Pelagibacterales; family Pelagibacteraceae; genus Pelagibacter. The sequence goes on along the minus strand of CACBMY010000016.1, from coordinate 343 downwards.
TTAAAATTTTAATCAAATTCATTGTATAAATTATACAAAGAAGTTTTTGCTTGTCTTCTAAAAAATAAGGAGTTTTAAATTCATCAATTTCAACTTTTAAAGAACCAATTTTTGATTGAGATTTTGAATTGTAATTAATGTGCAATTTATTACCCTCAAATAGATAGTTTTTTATTTTTTTTGAGGTTCCTCCAAAAATAATTCCAGAAATTTTTCCATGATTTTCAGTGTAAAATTCAGATATTAGAGAATTTTCATTATATTTATTTTTTGAAAGTAAGTATCCTTTATCTTGCCAATTCATTATACTTTAATAGTTTCTAAAAGTTTCATAGCTGCGGCT
>CACBMY010000015.1 GCA_902540545.1 uncultured Pelagibacteraceae bacterium | reverse complement strand
GCTTCTTTTCTCTCATCATTAGTTGCAGTATTAAAACTGTCACGGACTAATTTTCCAAAATTCCAACTTTGTGCAGCTACAACATCATAGAAATTTCCACTTAATCTAACCTTGTCTAAGTCCTTAAAGCTATTAGCACAGAAATTTTCTGTATTATAATAAAGGGAGCTATTGCTAGAATTATAATTGATCCTATAATTAGCCATATTGCCGTTCCATTGAGTGTTATTAGCTGGTAAATTTCTCTTAGATGTATCTCTTACATGATTTTGAGTACTCCAAGGTCCTAAAAATTGATTGAGTACATATTTTTCACCTTCGATCAAAGCTGTTTCAGCAATATAGAAAGTTTGTTGATACTCATCACTCTTATTATTACTTTGATGGTCACCTGCTGATATTACAATTAATGCTCCTCCCATTAATGACATTGCAAGCATTAAGACTAAAGATAATACTAGCGCAAAACCTTGTTCATTTTTTTTCATTATTCCATTCCCAAATTTCTTGCATGAGCAGTTACAATAATTGTATCTCTTAAATATTTGTCAGTTTTCTTTTTATTTCTAGTTGAGTCTTTTAATGCAAATACATCTCTAATTTTAGAATTTCTAAAAAAATTTTTTGTCGATCTAACAGTTAAAGCAATATCAACAGTTTTAATTTTATAAATTAAATCTTTATTTACATTTGTTGCAGAAGGTGGTGGATTGATTAACATTCCTTTTTCGTCAACAGGATTAAAAATCATATCATCAACATAGTCTACAACCAGTTGATCATCATATGTTTTGTCATTGTTATCTGTTGTAGGATCATCCCATCTACCTGATGTATTATTCCATTTAACTTTTTTTTTATAAACAGCAAAAGCATCAATTGGAGGGTAACCACCCCCACCTAATTGAGGTTGCGTTTTATCAGGAATAGTAGATTTTTTGCATTTGTAAGTTATTTTATATCTCTCATATATATATGCAGGCGTTCTTCCTTGTTTATAATTTACATCTCCATAAACAATATCGATTTTATCACACTCTGAGAAATTAACATATTTAGTGATTAGTATTGGAATATGCTCATTTGATGTTTTGATATTATCATTGAAATACATAAACCCAGCATTTCTAATATCTCTCATAATCATTCCAACAACATCTCTTCCAGCAGTTGAAATTTTTGCTCGATCGGTAACTTGAGAGTAAGTATTATTAACAACGGTGTATGAGGTGAACATAGCTCCCATCATCACAACAGAAATTAAAATTCCAATTAGAATTTCTATTAAAGTTACACCTGCAATATTGCTTAATTTTTTTTTCATTAATTAAATTGAAAATATAAATATTTTTTCTTTTTACCGTCGTTTAGATTGACTTCCATTTTTCCTAGATACCATTTTTCGTAAACACCATTACCTTTGTAATTTGTAGTGTTATTATATTTGCAATTATTTGCTGCAGCGTTGTTATTGCAAATTTCGTAAATTTTGAGAATTTTATTATCCTTATTTCCCTTACATTTTAGTCTTTCTTTAGAAAATCTTTTGTTCCATTTTTGAAACTTGTTTTGGACTGCATTATTAAAATTAGTGGAAGATGTACCTCTATTAGAACAGTTTGCCATACTCCAAGAATTATTTATTAAATAATCTTTAAATTTTACATCTGTAGTAGGAGAATTTGAGTCTCTTTCAGAAATTAAGTCTTCTGCCACCATAGATACCAAATAATTTGCTTTTGTTCTTTCCCCAGAAACATCAATTGATTGAACCGAGTAATTAACCATCTGAAAAACTGCAACAAATCCAATGCCTATAATTGCTGTTGAAACCAAGGCTTCAAGCAGGGTCATTCCTTTTTCTGAAAATTTAGTTTTGCCTAGTCCAATCACTTCCACTCCATTTAAATTTACTTATATTACCAAATCTTGTCCATTCAACCAAGTATGCAGGTTTTTCCAACCCACCCCCTTGATCCAACGGACATTTGCCACCATTACTTGCGTTTGATGTTGTACAAAGTATCAAATATTGGTTTGTTGATCTATTTTCGACTGTAACATTTAAATTGTTTTTTAAAGTACCATGTGCTTTAAAATAACTTCCATCTTTAGAAAAACAAACAGCACCGTCTTTACTAATATGTGTTGATATTTTTTTTGTTGTTTCATCAACTTGGTTATTGTCCCAGTAACTACCACTAGAAGTATTGCATTCAATAGTTTGTGCATTATTTAATTTAATTGATAACGAAGTTGCATCCATTCCTTTTGAAACAAATTTTGTTGATGAGGTTCCGTTGGGTGTTACTCTAAATTGAACAAAGGGATAATTTCCTCTTTGAGATAATGTATTTACAGATGAAAGCATAGTTGCTGCTTTTTCCATTGCGGCTCTTAACTCTCTATCTTGTCGCCAATTTGAAAAATTTGGATAAGCAACAGCTGAAATAATTGCTACTATTGTAATAACAACTAGTAACTCTAAAATTGTAAATCCTTTAATGTTCTGATCTTGCTGCACCTGGATCTATTTTCCCTGATTTCGCTAATTCTTCAAGAGATTTTTCCATGGTAATCATTCCATCTCTAACTGCTGTTTGCATTATACTTGGAATTTGGTGAATTTTTGCTTCTCTAATCAAGTTTTGTATAGGTGCGGTACATTTCATTATTTCAAATGCACCAACTCTTCCTGCACCGTCTCTAGTCTTTAACAATCTTTGGGTCACAACCATTTTAAGAGAAGTTGAAATTTGAGCTCGAATTTGTTCTTGTTGTTCGGGAGGGAACACGTCTATAATTCTGTTAATTGTACTTGGTGCACCACTTGTATGCAAAGTTCCAAAAACTAAGTGACCAGTTTCTGCTGCTGTTAATGCAAGACTGATGGTTTCAAGATCTCTCATCTCACCAACAAGAATTACATCTGGGTCCTCTCTTAAAGCTGCTTTTAATGCAGCTGCAAAAGTTTCTGTCTGTTTTCCTACCTCTCTATGAGAGACAATACTTTTATTATCTTTATGAATAAATTCTACAGGGTCTTCAACTGTAATTATATTTGCAGTTCTTGTTTTATTAATTTCATTTACTATTGCTGCAAGTGTTGTTGACTTACCAGAACCAGTTGGACCTGTTACTAAAACTAAACCTTTATGAAAATCAACAATGTCATAGAGAGCTTGTGGCAAGTTGAATTGTTCCATATCTGGAATTTTACTTTCAACTCTTCTGCAAACACATGCAGGTCCATTAATCGTTTTATAAAAATTTGCTCTAAATCTTAATCCACTTAGTGTAACAGACGTATCAAGTTCGTGTGTTTTTTCAAATTTATTTAATTCATGTTCATTACAATTCATTGAGAGGAGATCTTTTAGATCTTGAGATGTAACCATGACTTCCTGAACTTTTATTATTTCCCCAGTTTGTCTATATGCAAGTGGAGATCCTGCTCTGATATGAAAATCAGATATTTTTTTATTGTCTTTAGCTAGTTGTTCTAACTTTTCAAACATACGACCCTTTGTACTATAAAATTGACTTGTTTTACCAATTAATTTTTGCAAAAAACCCAATTTGAATATCAGTTGTTTTTATTCTAGTAAAAGTTGAGTATAAAGTTAAAATTCGATTATAAAATTTATGAAAAATCCTTTTGCAAATTTATTTAAAAAGAAAAAAAAAGATGATGCAAACACACCTCCAGTACCGCAAGGAGGAGAAAGCAAAAAAAAAGAAGGATTTTTTAGCAAGCTTCTTAAAAATAGATTAGGCAAACAATCAATTAAAGGTGAGGAAATTTTAGGAGTTGAACTTACTCCATCCGAGATTAGATTATCGCAAGTTTCGAGCAACAAAGCCAATCAATGGGTTTTAGATAAATTCTATGTTCATAAATTTGAGGGTATTCCAGAAAATGGAACTGTACTAGAAAATCCTGATAAAGTTGCTGAAGAATTAAAATTAGCTTTACAAAAATCTAAAATTAATACGACTAACGCTGCGATCGCAATTCCAGTAACTAGCGCAATTATAAGAGTTGTAACCGCACCTTTGATGACTGATGAAGAATTAAATAAAGCGATAGATACAGACTCACTTTGGGAAAACTTAGTTCAATTAACTGATAATTTAAATGACTACTCTATATTCCATCAAGTAATAAATAGAGACAAAACAGGAAATACAATGGATATCCTTTTTGTAGCTTCAAAATTATCAGACATTAATAGCTATACAGACATTATTAAAAAAGGTGGATTAAATGCTGTTATTATAGATGTTAAATGTTTTGCATTAAAATCTGCTGTTGATCAAATTAATCAAATTGCAGGTTCAATTGAAGACTCTAACTTAACTGCTGTTCTAGAATTTGGTTTAGATGAAAACTATGTAATGATACTTTACGAAAACAATCCAATAATAACTGATATCTTTATTAGATCTCAAGATAGAAAAACACTTCAAGAAAGCAATAATCAAGAAGAGATGGATGCACTTGTTAGAAGATATATGACACAAGTCAAACAAGCAGTTCAAGACTTTGAACAAAAATATGAAAAAAGAATTAGAAATTTAAAAGTTACTTCAAATCTACAAAATGTTGAAGATTATCTTGGTAGCTTTAGAAAAAATATGGTTAACACCGGATACAATTTATTTGATCCTTTTGATGGAATAAAAATTCCTGCACAATTAGAGAATGATATTAAAATGGACAACCGTTCATATTTTTCAACAGTGATGGGTCTTGCATTTAGAAAACTAGATGTCTTTGGCTACTATAAATTTGTTACTGCTGTAAAAAATATTAACCTTTTACCCAATAGAGAAAATATGATTGCTCAGAAAAAAGCAAAAGCTTTTTCAAATTTTGCATTCAAAGGAGTGGTAGGAATAGTTTCACTTATCTATGTAGTATTATTTGGTTTATCATTTTGGCAAATTACAGATCTTAATAAAAAAATTGACGGTTATGATGAAATTTTACAAACGCATGAGCTTAAAACTATAGAGAAAAATAAATATGCAAAAGAAATTGGTTTTATGCTTAAGTCACTTGAATTAAGTAAATCAATTAAGTCTAATAAAACCGTAAGCTTTAGAGTATTAGCACAGATTGCTTCTGCAGTTCCTAAAAGAGTTAAATTTAGTAAAATAGAGTATAATGGTTCAGATTTAATTGTTATTGAGGGAACAGCATTTAGTGATCAAGATATTTTAAAATTAATTAGTAATTTGAATAATAAAAAATTGATCTCACAAGCTTCATTAGCAAGCATGACCCTACCTCAAGGTCAGCAGCAGGGATCACAAACTATGAAGGGCTTTAAAGTAGCCTGTGTATTGGAGCAAATATAATGGATTTAAAAAATATGACTATGGATGATCTAAAGCAAAAATTAGCTGCTATAGATAAAAAAACTTTAATTAAATTTGGATCTGGCTTTGGAGCAATAATTTTATTTTTAATAATTTACTATGTAATTTTAAATCCAATGGTCAAAGAAAGAAAAGCTAAATACAACGACAAAATAGTAAAGCAAAATGAAATCTCGCAATTTGATAATGAAATAATTGCATTCAAAACAAGAATAAAAAAAATGAAACCTGATTTTGATAAAACTTCAACATTATTTCACTCGAAAGCAGAGGTTGAAGATCTTTATGAAAGTTTAAGTAAGTATGCTGCTGTTAATGGATTGGTAATATCAAAAATTGAAAAGAAAAAACCTAAGCCAGTATTTAAACAAGGAGTTACTCAACAAGCTGAAAATAATATTACAAGGGAGATGGTTTCTTATTATCAAATACCTGTAGATTATGAAATTAAAGGGAATTTTTTAGGTTACATAAAGTTTAAAAGAGCAGTTTCTAGGCAAAACAAAATGTTAAATTTTGACAAAGAGACTATAAGTATAGTACAAAACGATTCAACTGGAGCGATAATGGCACAAGGTGAATTAACAATAGTAGGATTACCAGATGAATTTTTTTAAAATTCTATTCATCATTATATTTTCTTTAATGGCAAATGTTGCGTTTGCAGACAATCACGATCAAAAACAAGAAGTCCTAGATGCAGCAAAAGAAATTGTTAAAGAAATGGAGGAAGATGAAGAGGTTCCATTAAATGATCCATTTGCAGGAAATGAGGGAACTTCATCTTCAGCAAGCATACCGCAAGACGAACAAGATAATGAAATGAGCTTATATAATTTTAAATTAGCAGGGCTTATTTCTGGAAAAGATTATAGTTACATTTCTTTAGTTAATTCTGGCGGAGAAGTTTTAACAATGACTTTAGGTCAATATCTTGGAGAAATACAATTAGTTGACCTGAGATTAACTGAAGCAATATTTAAAAAAGATGATGGTAAATTCATGATAATTGATTTTAATAATCAGGTCCGAGAGTCAGATGACTATTAAAAAAATATTAACATATTTTGGATTATTATTTTTATTAGTTGCATTAAATGCTTGTCAAAACTTAAAAAAATATGACAAGCCTTTCAAACACAATACACCTCTTATTAAAGATAAAGATATTGTAAGTAGTGGACAATCAGAAATCGCAAAAACTTTAGAAATGGGTCCTAAACCTATTGAAGGTGATGCAAAAAAACTTGGAAAAAGAAAAAAAATATCATCTGAAGCACAAAGAAATTACTTAATAATACCTGATGACTATCCACTATTAAAACAACGGGTAACTCTTAAATTTAAAAACCTAGATTATAAAGAGACTATGAAATTGATGGGTAAAATAGGAGAGATAAATGTACTTGTTGGAGATGAAGTTGCAGGAGCAATATCTGCAGAATTAATTGATGTTCCTTGGGACAAAGCTTTTCAAGCTCTTTTAGATATGAAAAATTATGCATCAGATGTTGATGTATCTAGCAACTTAATAAGAGTTCATTCTCCTGAAACACTAACAGCACAAGAGACTTATAAATCTGAAAGAGCACAAGCTGTTAAAAAGAAAGTAGAATTAGAAGATAGTGTTGAGCCAATATATTCTGAGATTTTCAGACTTTATTATATAACTCCAGCTCAAGCTAAACAAACTATTGATGAGTTATTTACCTCAACAGCAGGTGACAGTTCATATACACCAATACAAATTACCGAAGAAAAAACAACTCGATCTATAATAGTAAGAGGAAAAGAAAAAGATTTAGATGTAGTTGATAAGGTTATTAAAGAAATAGATATAAGAACAAAACAAGTTTTAATAGAAGCTTTTATAGTTGAAGCAAATTCTGATTTCGAAAAAGCACTTGGAACTAGACTGGGTGGATATTATCAAAGAGCTGGTAATGTAACTGGCGGTTTATCAGGAGGAAGTGCTGGAAGTGCTTTAGGTACAGAACCAGGAGGAGCCGCTAATCTAGGAGATGCAACAGATAGTTTAGCAAACTTTGCAATCACAAATCCAACAAGTGGTATTGGAATATTAAGAAGAACAGGCTCTGGTGTTTTGAAAGCAGAAATTACAGCATTAGAAAGAATGGGAATGGGTAAAACTATTTCTAATCCAAAAGTATTTACACTAGATAATCAAGTGGCAACAGTTACTCAAGGTGAGGAAATACCTTATGAAGCTCCAGGAGAGAGTGGAGGATCTCAAGTATCTTTCAAAGAAGCAGCTCTTAAATTAGAGGTTACTCCAAGCATTATTGGAGATGGAAACGTTTTGCTAAGTATTCAAGTTAATAATGATACACCAAACAGATCTGTAGCTGGTGACACACCAGCCGTTAATAAAATGGAAATTGTAACAAAATTATTAGTGGCAGATGGTGATATAGTTGTAATTGGTGGAATTAAAAAGAACGTTTTATCAAAATCTAAAGATCAAGTTCCAGGAATAGGCAATGTGCCTGTAATAGGTAATCTCTTTAAAGGGACTGAAAATTCTGATAACCTAGATGAATTGTTAGTGTTTATAGCACCAAGAATTTTATAATGATAAATATTAGTAGAGAGTCTGAGATTAATTTAATTAATATTCTTATTGATCAGGATATTATTTCAGGAAAAGATTTAGTTGAGATTAAAAAAATATCTGGTGAGGGGGAAAAATCTCAATTAGACGCTGTATTTGAGTTAAATCTAACTGATGAAGAAAAGATTTTAGATCTTTTAGTAAAAGACCAATCATTAGATGTAGTAGATTTATCGACAGTTGCTGTAACCGATGAATTGAAAGCTATTCTTCCATCTAATTATATTAATATGAACTTTATAGCTCCTTTCAAAATTGAGGAAAAGTTATTGCACATAGCAATATCTGATACTTCAAAATTGAGTTTAATGAGAAATTTACGAACAATTACAAAAATGGATATTGAACTGCACGCAGCAAAAGTTTCTGATATTTCAAACTTCGTAGATAAATTGCTTGCAGATGGAGAAAGAACTATTTCTGATATTAGACAAACAAATGCTGAGAAGACAAAAACATTTGATTATGATGTAGATGATCAAGCAGAAGTTCTAGAAAAACCACCTGAAGAAGATATTGAAGCTATAGAAAACGAGTCTGAAGTAATTAAGTTTAGTACAGCAGTTGTAGCAGAAGCTATTAAATCAGGAGTTTCAGATATTCATATTGAACCTTATCGATTTACATCAAGAGTTAGATATAGGTTAGATGGAATTTTGCAAGAACAAGAACACTTTAAAAAATTTCTTCATTCAAATTATGGAGCTGTAGTTACAAGATTTAAGATTATGGGAAAACTAGATATTGCTGAAAGAAGACTTCCTCAAGATGGAGCAATTCCATTTAAAATTGATGGAAAAGTAGTTGACCTTCGTCTTTCGATTTTACCAACTGCAACAAATGAAAGAATAGTAATGAGGGTTTTAAATAAAGATGCAGGAGACATCAGTTTAGAGCAACTTAATTTTGAAGAAAACGATTTAAAAAATTTGAGAAAAGCAATTCACGGAACGCAAGGTTTAGTTCTTGTAACTGGTCCTACTGGATCAGGTAAAACAACAACACTCTATAGTATTCTAAAAGAGGTTTCTAAACCTCATCTTAATATTTTAACAGCTGAAGATCCTGTTGAATATGAATTAGATGGTGTTGGACAAGTTCAAATTAAAGATGATATTGGTTTTAACTTTTCTACTGCCCTAAGATCTTTTTTAAGACAAGACCCAGAAATAATTCTAGTTGGTGAGATGAGAGATAAAGAAACAGTTGATATCGGATTAAAGGCTGCTTTAACGGGTCACTTGGTGTTCAGTACACTTCACACAAATGATGCACCAAGCACAATTACAAGATTACAAAACATGGGAACACCTGATTATTTGATTAGTGCAGCCGTCTCACTAGTTTTAGCGCAAAGATTAGCAAGAAAAACCTGCTCAGAATGTAGAGTGCCAGATGAAGACATAACCCCTAAAGCTTTAGCTGATTTAGGGTTTACCGTTGAGCAAGCTTCAAGAGCAAAAGTTCAAAAGGGCAGCGGTTGTACTAAATGTAAAGATACTGGTTATAAAGGCAGAATGGGTATTTATGAAATTTTAAATGTTACAAAACCAATTAAAGAAGCAATTCTAAGAAAAGCAACAACGCCAGAACTAAAAGAAATTGCTTCAAACGAAGGCTTTAGGACAATGCAAGACATGGGAAGAGAATTAATCCTAACAGGTGATTTGAATTTTAGAGAGTATGATAGAGTTCTCTCTATGGAGTAGTAAATGTCAGCTGAAACTTTTTCTTACAAAGGAATTTCTGCAGGTAAATATATTGAAGGTGAAATAGAGGCTATAAATCAAGAAGAAGCTTCTTTTAAACTTAAAGAGCAAAAAATAATCATTACCAACTTAACCAAACTTAAAAAGAAAAAAGCTGAAAAAGAAAAGGGTAAAAAAAGCGGCTTTTCTTTTGGTAAGAAAAAAGTCACTCCTGCGGATGTAATGCTCTTCTCCAAGCAATTTGCAACAATGGTAAAGGCAGGTTTACCAATTTTAAATGTTTTAACGATGCTTAGAGACCAAATAGAACATCCAACCATGAAAGAAATAATAGAGGATGTTAGAAAAAGTTTAGAGGGTGGTATTACTTTGTCTAAATGTTTTGAGAAATACCCTAAAATATTTGATAATATTTATATAAACTTGATTAAAGCTGGAGAGGCCAGCGGTAAACTTGATGATTTCCTCTTAAAATTAGTAGATTCATTAGAAAAAAGAGAAAAAGTTAAAAAGAAAATTAAAAGTGCATTAACCTACCCAGTCGTTATGTTTACTGTTGCAATAACAGTTATGGTTTTTATGTTAATCAAAGTAGTGCCAGTTTTTGCAGAGATGTATGAAGGAATGGGTGTTGCATTACCTACCCCAACAGCCGTCATTATGAATGCAAGTAATTTTATGAGAGGTGCTGGCGGACTAACACTTGGAATAGTGTCAATAATAGGTTTTGTGATATTTAAATATACAACAACTAAAATTCCTGCAATTAGATATAAGTGGCACCAACGAGTTTTAAAGATGCCAGTTTTTGGTGATATGATTTTAAAATCATTGATTGCTAGAATTTCATTAATAATGGGTAATCTTAGTGCAGCAGGAGTAAACCTTTTAGAAAGTATAGAAATCGCAAAACAAGTAAGTAATAATGATGTTGTAACTCAAGCTTTAGAAAATGTAAAAAAAGGAGTTTTCTCTGGGGACACACTTACAAAATTATTTTTAAAAGAACCAGTTTTTCCACCTACTTTTAGTCAGCTCATTTCTGTTGGTGAGCAAACAGGAAATTTAGATGAAATGTTTACTTCTGTATCATCTTATTACGAAGAGGAATTTGATACAGCGGTCGATAATATGTCTAGTTTAATTGAACCAATCATGATTGTATTTATGGGAACAATGATTGGTGGATTAATGATTGCCATGTATTCACCAATCTTTAATGTTGGTGCAATTATTGGTGGCTAAGCGTTTAAATTTTTAGTTAAGACTAAATGATTAATCCAAGGCTTCTCACCTTCTTTAAAAACAACAGCGTCCATTATTTGTTGAATAAAAAAAGTTCCTAATCCGCCTGGTTTAATATCATCAATTTTTCTGTGTCTCACATTTTTTTCTTCAACTGGTCTTCCTTTGTCAAAAAAACCAATTTCAAGTTGACCATTTTCAAGTGAAATTTTAATCTCCATTTTATCATCTGTGTCTTCACCTTGGTATGCATGCTTAACAATATTTTGTGCTGCTTCTGCAATAGCTAGCACTAACTCATCTTTTAAATCTTGATTAATATTTACTTTTTCAAATACTTCTCTTGAGAATGATCTGACTTCTTTTAAACTTGATGAACTAACAACAAAATCTCTTTGTTCAGTTATAGATTTTATTGCAACATTCATTTATCAGTCCAAATTTAAAATTTGTTCAAGTTTTGCCATCATAATTACTTTGAGAACTGACTTACTAATTTCTTTTAGCACAACTTTCGTTCCAAGTTCAGTTGCTTTTTGGTGACTTTCAATTAAAACTGAGATTCCTGAAGAGTCCATGTATTGAACTTCTTTAAGATTTAAATGAACTTCTTTTTTAGCCTCAATCAAAGGCATAATAATTTCTTTTGCCTTTTCAGTGACATCCATATCTATTTCACCATCTAGATGAACGGTTGATATGTTACCTTCCTCAGTAACTTTGTATGACATAATTCTTAATATTTATTAGATTTCCTTGCTAAATCAACAAAAATGACCCATTTTGATTACAATTGAAGTATAGATATTGCCTTTTAAAAGATATAATTTATATGTATACACATATTTTTATTAATTATAGGATCATGACTTATGAAAAAAAATAATAAAGGATTTACACTTATAGAATTATTAGTTGTTGTAGCTATCATCGGTATTTTGGCAGCAGTTGGTGTTGTTGCATACTCGGGCTACACATCTGGAGCTAAAAAACAAGCAGCTAAATCAAATCATTCAGCAGTTGTTAAATATATAGCAGCAGAATTACAAAAATGTAATTTAGGTGAGACATCAGCTATGGGAGGCAATCTTACATGTTCAGGTAAAACTAGAGCAGACGTTAAGACAGCAGCCGCTGCAGCATTAGCAGATTTTAAAAATCCATATGATACATCAAAAAAAGCAGTAAGACCAAATGCAACTGACACAGCATCTGCATCTACAGTTGGTGGATATACGAATATTGTTGATGGAACCAATTCTAACGAGATTGACGTTAAAACTTGTTTTACTGTTGACAGTGAATGTTCTACAGCTGGTAACGTTTCTGAAAATACTGTCGTAGTAGAGTAAAAGTAAATTAGAAAATTCTTATGACTTCCAAAAGCTCTGGGTTTACCCTTATTGAGCTTTTGGTAGTTGTAGCAATCCTTGGAATTATAGCTGCTATTGGTATCATGAGTTATAATGGATATGTAGGCTCAGCCAAAAAAAGATCTGCTGAGAATGTTATGCAACAAATATCTTTGGGTCAAACTGAATTTTACTCAGACAACGGATTTTATTACAGAGATGATACTGGCACCTCATGCAATCCAACAAGCACTACATCTACCGCAATAGAAACTAATTTATTAGGTGGCACTGATAGTATTACTAGTGAAATGGGTTATGAATTATGTGTAGCAAATGATGCAACAAATTATAAAGTTTTTGCAAAAGAAAATGGTGGTAATTGTGAAATTACTATGACAGCACTTGGTGCTTTTGTAAGAACTAATTGCTAAATATCTCATGAACTATCAAGAAATTTTAGAAAAAGTAAAAGTAGTATTTTCTGGTGGATTACCAAAAAATGTTAAAATATATTTAACTATAAGTTTAGCCTGGATAATACTAATTGGATATTTAACATGGTGGAATGGATTAAAGAGTCCTATGTTAGATAAAAGCTTTAGATGGGATGAATGGTTTTGGTTTGGAATAGTCCCAGCTGTATCGCCTTATATTTTCTACTATATTTGGAAGAAAAAATATTAATAACCTATTTTGAGCATCAATCATCTATGATGTATACTTTTTTATAATAACTTAGAGGAAAAAATGGAGAGCGTTGATCTGGAGTCAGTAAAATCATTTGTTGATACCCTTTGGGTTATTGATTGTGCAATTCTTGTTTTCATTATGCAAGCAGGTTTTATGTGTATGGAAACAGGTCTTTCTAGGCACAAAAATAGTATTAATGTTGCTCTTAAAAATGCTGCTGACTTTGGTCTTGCGGTTGTAATTTTTTGGCTATTTGGTTTCGGTTTGATGTTTGGAAAAAGTTTTAATGGCTATTTTGGAACAGATTTATTCTTTTTTAAAACAGATCAAGCTGAATACATGACTTACTTTGTTTTTCAAGCAATGTTTGTTGCAACTGCAGCAACAATTGTATCAGGTGCTGTTGCTGAAAGAATGAAATTTAATGGATACTTAATTATCACAATTATAGCAACAGGAATCATATATCCAATTGTTGGTCATTGGGCATGGTCTTCGAGTTATTTAAATAATATTGATGCAACAAGGCAATTACTCGCTGTTACAGGACAAGTTAAAACAACTGGCTGGTTAACAGATATTGGATTTGTAGATTTTGCTGGAAGTACAATAGTTCACTCAGTTGGAGGATGGATTGCACTTTCTGCTGTTTTAATTTTAGGTCCGAGAATAGGAAAATATTCAGATGCAAACAAAGGAAAATTCACAGGATCAAGTTTCCCTTTAGCAGTTTTGGGAACTTTAATTTTATGGTTTGGATGGTTTGGTTTTAATGGTGGAAGTAATGGAGCTATGGATGAAGCAGTTCCTCTAATTCTAATAAATACATTTCTTGCTGCTTCTTTTGGATTACTAACAGGTCTTGGAATTTCATTTGCATTATTTAAAAAACCAGATCCTTATTATGTAATACTTGGACCACTTGCAGGGTTAGTTGCAATAACAGCTGGATGTAATTCGATGACATCAGTGACTTCGATCTTTGTTGGGATTATAGGAGCGATAGTTGCAATTTTTGTAAATGAATTTTTAAACAAATTTGAAATAGATGATGTTGTAGGAGCAGTACCTGTTCATTTGGCAGCAGGAGTTTGGGGAACTATTGCTGTAGGTTTATTTAGTGATCTTGAAATACTCGGAACAGGATTAACTAGACTAGAACAAATCAAAGCACAATTTATCGGAATCCTTTCGATTGGTGTATTTTCGTTTTTTGGTTCATATATCTTATTAAAAATTTTAAATTATTTTTATCCATTAAGAGTAAGTCCGTTACATGAAGAGTTAGGTTTGAATATTGCTGAGCATAATGCAACTTCTGTAGAACATGATTTGATTACAATTTTAGAAAAACAGTCTGAGTCCGGTGACTTAACTATTAGAGGTCCTCAAGACCCATTTACTGCTGGAGGTGTAATTGGACTTTATTATAACAGATTGATGAGCAAATTAGAAACTAGTGAAGCTGAAAAGAAAGTATGGAGAGATAGAATATCAAATGAAGTAAAACTTGCGGTAAAAGTTCAAGAAAATTTCTTACCAAAAAGAAACTTGGAAAATTATCCTGTACATGGAATAAATATTGCGGCTAGAGAAGTTTCAGGAGACTTCTTTAGTTTTTATCCTCACAATGATAGCGTTTACTTTATTATTGCAGATGTTGCGGGTAAAGGAATTCATGCTGGAATGGTAATGGCAAAAGCATCAACTCTTTTCGAAATAATGTCTAGGGACCAAGTAGATCCAGATGAAATGATGTTTCATATGAATAATGATCTGTTTTTAACTAAAACTGGTGGCATGTTTGTTACTAGTATATTAGGAGAATATAATATTAGGACAGATGAATTAAGATGGGTAAATGGAGGTCATCAGCCAGCTATAATTAGATCATCATCAGGAAATTATGAGCAATTTGAGAGTAATTCTCCACCTATGGGAGTAATACTTCAAAAAGATAAATCGATTTATAAAACTCACAAAGTTAAGCTAGAAAATAAAAGGTTTTGCGCTTTCACTGATGGTTTATCCGAAAGCTTAAATAGCTCAGGTGAGGAAATAGGAATAGATGGATCTATTCAAATAATTGAGAAAAACTTCAATAAGGATATAAAAAAACAACTAAACGAAATCACAAAAGAAGTAATGAAAGCTGCAGGTGAAAATAAATTAAGTGATGATTTAACGTTAATTTCGATTGGAAAATAATATTTCCCATTTTGATCTAATTTATTTTGTATGTTTTTTGTATAAATGATACGATTTATAAAAAACAATAAGGAAATTATGTTTAAAAAAATAGTCTTAACTATAGGTTTTCTATTATTTAGCACTAATTTATTTGCAGCCCAAACGCAAATCGCACAAGTAAATGGTATGATATGTATCAAGTGTCAAAAAATGGTCACTGAAGCATTACAAAAGGCTTGTCCTGATGCTACAGTTAATGTTTCTTGGCCAGAAGGGGTTGCGGTATCTACTTTTGCAGATAAATCAAATTTATCTGAGGATGAATATAAAAATGCAATTTTAGGTACTGGATTTGAAGTAGTTAAAGTAATTAGTGTTGATGGCATAATTACAGACGCTGAAGAAGCA
>CACBMY010000014.1 GCA_902540545.1 uncultured Pelagibacteraceae bacterium | reverse complement strand
CTGGTAACTGTGCAGCACCAACTTTATTGTTTATTGGACTATCTGGTTGCATAGCAGCAACAAATGCATCATCCCATGAAAAACTAAACAAAGTTTGTCCTCCACCAAATGATCCAATTTCATCACCTAAACCAAAATTTATTCCTCCTGGAGGAACATATTTAGTTGCCTCAACCCAGTCAGTTAAAGCTTCAACAAAACCTGGATTGTTAATTAGTGGTTTCATAGTTTCTAAATCAAAGAAAAAACCACCAGGTGTTTTAGGATTTTTTGAGTAAGCAGCAGATCTTGAATAGAAAGCAGCATACATTAGATCGTCTTTTTTCATTACTTCAGCAGATCCGTATTCTTTCTCGCCATCTCCATCCCAGTCCCAATTATTAAAGTAAGCTGCCATTTCTCCATACTCTTTCCAAGTTTGAGGAACTCTTAGTTCTTTGCCAGTAGCTTCCTTATATTGTTTTTGGTACTCAGGATTATCAATTACATCTTTTCTATATTTCAGATAATGTCTGTCACCATCAACCGGAAACTGATACATAACACCATCCCAAGATGCTACACCAATGTGAGACGGTGTAACGTCTTTCATTTGTTTCATCTCAACGTATTTCTTTGGAACTGGCTCTAAGTATCTTCTCCAATCGTTAATGAAGTTTGAAAATCCAAAAACGATGTCATATGGAGCTTGTCCAGCTTGAAATGGTACCATTGCTTTCGCATATAAGTCACCTGCTGGTGTATGAGTAACATCAACTTTTGCTCCAGTAAGTTTAGCGAACTGCTCAGCATGTAGAGCTGTTGGCTCTCCCATGACTGGTACAGCATGTGTATTAATCTTAAGCGTCTTGCCTTTATAGTTTTTCTTAGACATAGACTCGTAAGAACAATCACCAGGAATATCCCCAGTTGCTTTGATATGTGGAAACTGATCACTCCACTTATCAGCATACGCAACAGGACTAAATACCAACAAAGCTGATATTAGAGCGGTTACGCAAGTTTTTATTGTCTTCATCTTTTTTCCTCTCTTTGTTGTTAATTATGGAACTAACACTGCACGACCTTTGACTTTTCCATCATTAAGATCATGTAGCGCTTTGTTAGCATCATCTAATTTATATTCCTGCATAGATAGCTTGACTTTTCCTCTATCAGCTAATTCCATGAGTTCATATAATTCAGACCACGTTCCTACTAAATTTCCGACTATTGTTTTTTCAGATATTATTAAATCTACGGCTAAAGATTTGATCTCCTCTCCATAACCCACAATATAATAAAAACCTCCATTTGAAGTCATTTGAATTCCCATTGCAGTCGATCCTTTTTCACCAACAAAATCTATTACAGCCTCAGAACCTTTTCCCTTGGTTAACTCTTGAACTTTTTCAATTTCGTTTCCATCAATCAAAACTCCGTGATCTCCGCCCAACTCCATTGCATGTTTAAGAGCTTTTTCTGATTTCTCTACAATAATTATATCTGCTGCACACATT
Organism: uncultured Pelagibacteraceae bacterium; assembly: GCA_902540545.1. Lineage (GTDB taxonomy): Bacteria > Pseudomonadota > Alphaproteobacteria > Pelagibacterales > Pelagibacteraceae > Pelagibacter. The sequence goes on along the minus strand of CACBMY010000014.1, from coordinate 16,001 downwards.
GCTTTTAAACATTGAATAGCAATATGTCCTAAACCTCCTGCACCTATGATTGTACAACTTTGACCAGGAAGTAAATGTCTAGTGGCTTTTTTCACAACTCTATAAGCAGTTAAACCAGCATCAGAAAATGGAGCTACATCTTTAGGTGCCAATACTGTTGGCAATTTAATTAAATTTCTCACACTTGTTTTTAAAAGTTCTGAATATCCACCTTCTTTAATACTTAACCCTGGGAAAGCTCCAGCGGCAGCATGCATATCGTTACCTCGTCTACAGTCAAGACACGTCCCATCAGTTCCAGATATAAGTGGGTGCAAAATTACTGGATCTCCCTTTTTAAATTCTGTAACGTCTTTTCCAACATCTTCTATCCAACCAGCATTTTCATGACCCATAACGCAAGGAAGTAGTTTTCCGTCTGGATCTTGAATATGTTTCCAAACTCCTTCAATTATGTGTAGATCAGTTCTACAAACACCAGCTGCACCAATTTTAACTATTACATCAGATGCCTTTTCTATTTTTGGATCAGGCATTTCTTGATTTGTGACCCAAGTTCCCTCTTTCATTTCTGGGTCGTACTTATGTAAAACCTGTGCTTTCATTATTATCCTCTCTAAATTTATTTTTTATAAATAAATTTTAAATTGAAATAAAAAATATGTCTAGAAAGTTAGAATAATTTTAATTACCAATTACAACTTGAGATTGTTAATTAACTTTGTTTTTGCATCCACCTGTTTTAAAAAATTCATCAATATTATCTATAGCTAGATTAGCCATTGCGGTTCTAGTTTCTTTAGTTGCGCTGCCCAAATGAGGAAGAATAAAAGCACTTTTGTGTTTAAGATATCCTGGATTTAAATTTGGTTCATTTTTGTATACATCTAGCCCAACTGCATAAACTTTTCTTCTTTCCAAAGCATCTATTAAAGCTTCATCTTCAATAATATCTCCTCTTGCAACATTGGTCACGACTGCACCTTTTGGTAATAGTTCTAGTGTATCTTTATTGATTAAATTTATTGTCTCTTTAGATGCAGGACAACATACCGAAAGGACATCAGAGACTTTCATCAAATCATTTAAGTTATCGTGGTAAGTTGCGCCTTGTTCTTTTTCTTCGCTTAATTTTGAACGATTGTGATAATGAATTATCATACCTAAAGATTTAGCTATTTTGGCTATTTTTTGACCAATTCTACCCATGCCAAGTATTCCAAGTCTAGTGCCCGTTAATTGTTTACCAATCAACATATCTGCTGACCAAACCCAGCCACCTTCTCTAGCTTTTTCAATTCCTTCAGATGCTCTTCTGCATGCACCTAATATCAACAAAACCCCAATTTCTGCAGTAGCATCTGTTAAAACATCTGGCGTGTTTGTTACTGCAATCTCTCTTTTCTTTGCGGCTTCTAAATCTATATTTCCAAAACCTACAGCAAAATTTGATATAATTTTTACACTCTCAGGTAATTGATTAATTGTTTCTGCATCGAGCTTATCTGTCAAAGCAGATAAAATACCATCACAGCCTGTACTCATCTCTATTAGCTTCTTTTGAGAGTAGAGTTCATCATTTAAATTGAAGTTAGCATCAAATAATTCTTTAGCTTTATCCTCACAAGATCTTAAAAGCCTTCTTGTGATTAAAATTTTTTTCATTTTATTTTGGATTAATTTAGATCAAAAACCTTACCAGGATTCATGATATTGTTTACATCAATGCTTCTTTTAATAGCTTTCATTACTGGCAAATTATCTGGGTGTTCTCTTAATAAGTAATGTTTTTTTTGAAGACCAATTCCATGTTCTCCTGTAATTGTTCCCTCTAACTCTAAAGCTTTGTTAATTAGATCATCGCTATACTGTCTAATTTTTTTTTGTTTTTCTTCATCATCAGGATCATACAATATTATGGAGTGAAAATTTCCATCTCCAACATGACCAACCATTGGTGCAGTTAGACCTAATTTTTTTACTTCTTTTTCCGCCCATGAAATGCACTCAACTAACTTGGAAATTGGTACACAAACATCTGTAGAATACACTTTCATATCATGACCTAAAGCTTTTACTGAATAGTAAACATCATGCCTTGCTTTCCATAATATTTTTTGTTCTTCAGGAGAAGATGCCCATTGAAAATCACTTCCACCATTATTTTTTGATAATTCCTCAACAATTTTAATGGACTCGTTATTTGATAGTTCACTACCATGGAATTCAAAGAATAAAGTTGGTGATGCTTTGATGTTTTCTAACTTTGAATATTTAATGCTAATTTCCATTTGATCTTTGTTTAACATTTCAATTCTTGCAATTGGAACACCATACTGAATAACTTCTTGCGCAGTCTTTACTGCTGAGTCTAAATCTGGAAAATAGCAAACTGCACTCATTATGCTCTCAGGTATTGGTGATAATCTTAATTGAACTTCTGTAATAATTCCTAAAGTTCCCTCAGATCCAATAAACAAATTAGTTAAGTTATATCCCGCAGAAGTTTTTTTAGTTCTTGCACCGGTTTTAATTATATCTCCATTAGGTAAAACAACTGTTAAACCAGAAATAACTGTTCTCATTGTTCCATATTTAACTGCCATAGTTCCTGAAGCTGAAGTAGATGCCATTCCACCGAGTGCAGCATCTGCGCCAGGGTCTATTGGAAAAAATACACCATCTTCTCTTAAATATTCATTTAATTGCTTTCTTGTTACATTTGCTTGTACTCTGCAATCAAAATCCTCGGCATTTACGCTTAAAACTTTGTTCATTTTTTCTAGAGAAATTGTAATACCATTTTGATTTCCAACAACATGACCTTCAAGAGATGTGCCAGTTCCAAACGGGACAACAGGAATTTTATGCTCGTTACAAATTTTTAGAATTTTTGAAACTTCTTCATTAGTTTCTGGAAATACAACTGCCTTCGATAATATTGGATTATAAGTATCTTCTCCTCTTGCATAATTTGCACGAGTAGACTCAGAAGTAGAAAATCTCCCGTTAAATATCTTTTTTAATTCTGCTTGGACAGTTTCGTTCATTCTTTAATAATACAAAAATATTAATTAAAAATACAGTTTATTTAGAAAGCATCTTGCCTATATTTTCTAAGGCTTGCATTATATTATCTCTAGATGCAGCAAAACTAAATCTAACGTAATCATTACAAGTTTTACCGAATGCAGTACCAGGAACAATTGCAACACCTGCTTCATGCATAGCTTTTTTGCAAAACTCAGATCCATTCATGCCAGTCCCTTTTATATTCGGAAAAGCATAAAAAGCTCCTCCCGGCAAACTACACTCAACTCCTGGTAAATCATTTAATCCTTTATGAATTAAATTTCTTCTTAATGTAAATTTATCTAACATATCTTTAATTGAGTCTTCAGGACCATCTAATGCAGCTATACCAGCATATTGGGCTGCTGCATTTACACATGATACACTATTAATCAAAAGTTTGTTTACATGTTCAACCAAATGCTCTGGCCAGTAACTCCAACCAAGTCTCCATCCAGTCATAGAATATGCTTTACTCCAACCCTCAAGAACAATTAATCTGTCTCTTAAATTAGGATAGTTAAAGAAAGTTGGCATTTCCTTATAGTCAAAAATTTGCCTACTATAAATTTCATCACTTAAAATTGTGACCTGCGGATGTTTTTCTAATTCTTTTGCTAAGTAATCAATTGCAGGTTTTTCAACAAAACTTCCAGTTGGGTTATTTGGATTAATTAAGATTAAAAGTCTAGTTTTGTCAGTTATCAAAGATAGAATTTTATCTGGATCAAATTTTAAATCTTTATCCTCAGTTAAATCATATGGAACAGCTTTTGCTCCAGAGTAATTAATCATTGATTCATAAATTGGAAAAGCTGGAGTAGGATGAATTATTTCAACACCTGGTTCTCCATAACAAGTAATTGCATAATACATTGTAGGTTTACCACCTGGCATTATTAAAACTCTATTTGGATCAATATCAGCGTTGTAAAGTCTCTTAACCCATCTTGCGACAGCTTCTCGACATTCTGGAATTCCATTTGATAAAACATAACCATGATGACCGTCATCTAGAGCTTTTTTTGCAGCTTCGACTACATGTTTTGGAGTTTTAAAGTCAGGTTGTCCTAGACCCAAATGGATCATAGGTTTTCCTTGTGCTTCTAATTTTTTTGCTTCTGCTAAAACAGAAAATGCACTTTCAGTTCCTAAACGATCTAATGCTTTTGCTAATTCAATCATAATTTTTCGACGACAAACTAACTGAAAAGCAACTTCATGTCTATTTATTTAAAGTGAAAATAATAATAAAAATTATTTATAAAAAATATTTAATTACGGTAAATTATCTTTGATCTATCTAACTCTTTTACGCTTTTGCAGCCCATAAGGATCATATTTCTTCTAATTTCATCGTGCATATTTTGAAGCAGCCTCTCTACTCCTTGCTGTCCACCCGCTCCTAAACTGAACAAAAAAGCTTTACCAAAACTACAAGCAGTTGCACCTGCAGCTAAAGCCTTGAGAACATGAGTTCCCCGTCTAACACCTCCATCTAAAATTATCTCAACCTTGTCACCCACAGCATCTGAAATAGCCTTTAGTTGATCAAAAGGAGTTCTAGATCCATCAAGTTGTCTTCCTCCATGATTTGATATTATTATTGCTGTACAACCAATATCAACTGCTCTCTTTGCATCCTCTACAGACATTACACCCTTCAAGGCAAAAGGTCCGTCCCACTTTTTTATACAGTATTCTGCATCTTCCCAATTCATTTGTGGATCATACTGTTCATTAACATAATCTATTACGGATTTTGTAATGTTAGTTCCCTTGTCAGTTTTGTGTTTAATATTTGCAAGTTCAAATTTCTTATTCGTAAAATATCTGAATAACCATCCTGGTCTCATCGCGAAATTCATTATACTTTCTAATGTGAATTTAGGAGGAGTTGTAAAACCAGTTCTGTGATCTCTTTCTCTATTTCCTGCAACCAAAGTATCAACAGTTAAGCATAAACCGTCAAAGTTTGCTCTTTTACACCTATCAATCAAATCATCAGTAAATGATTTATCTTTATGGATATAAAGTTGAAATAATTTTGGTCCACTTGATATGTTAGCAATTTCTTCAATCGAAAATGAAGCCATTGTCGACATGCTATACATGGTACCAAATTTTTCTGCAGCTCTAGCTGAAGCTTTATCTCCATCTGGATGATATAAACTTTGCATAGCAGTAGGTGATAAAAAAATTGGCATATCTATTTTTCTACCAAAAACTGTGGTTGATAAATCTGGTTCTCCTACACTTCTAAGAATATTAGGGATTAAGTCACAATCATCAAATGAATTTGTATTTCTTTTTAAAGTGGTTTCATCATCTGCACCACCATCAATGTAATGAAAAATTGGAGCTGGAAGTTTTTTTTTGGCTAGCTTTCTAAAATCTTCAAAATTATAACAATTCTTTAAGCTCATGCATTTCGGAATCTTAAATTATTTCGATTAAGATCACTGATCTTTGTGCAGCCCATTAATTTCATGTCTCTTACTAATTCAGTTTTATATAAGTTAAGTGCTCTCTCAACACCTTCTTGACCTGCTGCAGCTAAAGCATAAAGATATAATCTTCCACCAGCACAAGCTTTTGCACCCATAGATAAAGCTTTTAACATATGAGTTCCTCTTTGAAATCCACCTTCACAAATAACATCTAACTTATCACCAACTGCATCAACAATTTCAGCTAATTGATCGAAAGGTGATCTAGATCCATCAAGTTGTCTTCCTCCATGATTTGATACCATTATACCAGTGCATCCGATATCAACTGCTCTTTTAGCATCTTCAACACTCATAACTCCCTTAAGCGCAAAATGGCCACCCCACTGAGAGCACAATTTTTCAGCGTCGTCCCAGTTCATAGATTGATCCAACATAGTAGAAAAATAATTACCGATTGAAGTATTTGTGTCAGTTCCTTCTTTAACAAAATCTTGAAGATGTGGTAGTTCAAATTTTCCTTTGGTTAAATAATTTATTCCCCACATTGGTTTTGTGGCAAAACTAAACAAACTCGAAAGTGTTAATTTTGGAGGTGATGTAAATCCAGTTCTTAAATCTCTTTCACGATTTCCTCCTGTTATCGTATCAACAGTTAAAGCCATCACATCAAATTTTGCTGCTTTTGCTCGTTCTAAACAAGAGTCATTTAATCCTCTGTCTTTATGGAAATAAAATTGAAACATTTTTGGTGTGTCTATTAAAGATGAAATTTCCTCAACACTAACTGTAGCCAATGCCGAAACACCAAACATCGTATTAAACTTCTTTGCAGCTTTTCCAACCGCTCTTTCTCCTTCGTAATGGAATAACCTTTGCAGAGCTGTTGGAGAACAATAAAAAGGCAAATCTAATTTTTTTCCAAAAATAGTTGTCGACAAATCCACATTTTCAACACCTCTTAAGACATTTGGAACTAAGTCAACATCATTAAATGCACTACTATTTCTTGCATAAGTTATTTCATCATCCGCAGCCCCATCAATATAATGAAATATTGGAGATGGAAGCTTTTGTTTTGCCAATTTTCTAAAGTCATAAAAGTTATGACAATCTTTTAATCTCATATCTTAAGTTAAAATTTTTTTGTAAAATTAAACATATAACTATTTGCCCCAGGATTTTTATCTCCAAGACTCGCATTAGAAATATGATTATAAGAAATACCTAATTCAGAATTAGATGAGATATCAAATAATATCTGTATTTGTGTCTTAAATTCAATTTCGTGACCTAAGTCCTTGCCATCTCCTTCGTCATAATATCCAATCGCAAAACTAGGAGAGAAAGTAGTTGAATTAGATTTTTGATTTAATTGATAACCTGTATAAATATATAATGCATCATCAGCTGTTATCATTGCGCCTGTCACAGGCTGAACATTTCCTAAGAAAATATCTTTGCTAGCATTAAAATTTATATATTCGGCACCAAATAGATTTGCTCTCTTACCATCATCGCTGAAATCGAACATGCCAGTGTAAAAACTCCATTTATTTTCTGCGTTAGAAAATGAGACAGTAAGAAATGAAATTATCAAAGTTTTAATTAAAATCTTCATATTAAAAATCCAGGTTACTTTATAGATACTTTTCTAATAATTAAAAGGCCGCCAAAAGCGAACAAAATCAAAGGTATTGACCAGAGTAAAAATGTATTTTGGTTTAATTCTGGTTCATATACAATCCACTCTCCATATTTATTTTTTAAATAATCATATATTTCTTCTTCTTCTTTACCTTCATCAATCTTATTTTTTACAACAAGCTTCATACTAACAGCAAAATCAGACTGAGAGTCGTAAACAGATTGACCTTGGCATATCAAACACCTTAAGTTTTTTGTAATTTGATCTACTTTGGTATTTATTTCATTCGCATAGGAAAAATTAAAACTAAAATATAGCAGCAATATTAATTTTAAAATTTTAAGCATTTTTTTTTAATAAATTTTTTATTTCTATTAAATTGTCGCTTGTCAATGGACCAATATACTTTTTAATTATCTCATTTGTTTTACCACTTATGATAAAAGTTTCAGGAACACCAATAGCTCCGAATTCTATTGATTTTGTTCCATCATTATCGGTAATAACTTCTGAATAAGGATTTCCAAGTGAGCTTAAAAAATTTTTCGCATTTTTTGGACTGTCTTTGTAATTAATTCCAATTATATTTATGTTCATATCTTTTAATTTCATTAAAAACTGATGCTCTTCTCTACATGGTGCACACCAAGATGCCCAAATATTTACTACAGAAGGACTATTTTTATCAAATAAGTCTGAAATATTAATTAATTCATCAGAAAATAGTTTTTTTGCATTAAGTGAAAAATCTATTTTACTTTTTAATTTCTCGTTAGAGTAATCTTTCGATACGTTCAATCCCTTGAGCAAGATTATAAAAATTATTATTAATGTTAGTAGTAATCCTAAAAATTTAATATTTTTGCTCATTTTTTCTAATAACACTTAATAAACCACCAAAACCAATAAATATAGTTGAGATCCATATCCAAATCATTAAGGGTTTATATTGATATCTTACGTTATAATAGCCATCGTCTTTTAAAATATTAAATACTAAAAAATTATCTGAAAATAATGTTATCTTAATATCTGCTTCACTCGTAATAGTTAAAGGCTGCTGGTAAATCCTAACTTCTGGGTATAAAGCAAAAGAGGAATTTTTATTCGTAACTTCAAAACTAGCTTTAAGAGATTTATAATTGTCTACATCTTTAACATTAACTTCTTTTAATTTTACAACTTTGTCATTGAATATTCTTTCATCTCCTACTTTCATATTTGAATTAAATTCATTAGAAAAAAGTCCATTCAATAAGATACTTGTAATTAATAAGCTAAAACCAAAATGTGAAATTTTTTGGCTAATCGAGGATTTGCTAACAAAAAAATCCTTAATTGTTACTAATAAAAGATAGATGCTCAAAACTATCAGAGGAATAGACAACAGAAATGAATTTTCGGTTTTTGTTAAAATGACATATGAAATAAGTAGTGAAACTAAAAAAATAATTAAAATATTATAGTTAAACTTTTTTAATTTATCTTTAATCCATTTCAAACTTGGGCCAAAGCTCATGAATATTAAAAAAGGAATTAAGAAGGGTATTAAAAGATTATGATAAAAAGGCGGACCAACAGAAATTTTTGAACCATTTAAAACTTCAAGAAAAATTGGATAAATTGTACCAACAAGAACAACAGATAAAAAAAACATCATAAACCAGTTATTCACTAATATTGCAGTCTCTTTACTTAAAATAAAATTCTCTTTGGCTGTGTTTGATATTTTATTCTGATTAAAAAAGAAAATTAATATAGACATCAAAATTAGGATAAAGAGAAAACTTAATATATATAGCCCTCTTGATGGATCGTTTGCAAAAGTGTGAATTGAATTTAAAATTCCAGACCTAACAAGAAAAGTGCCACTCATACTCAGTGAGAAAGTTGTAATTGACAAAATAATAGTCCACTCTTTAAACGAATTTCTTTTCTGTAATACAATTACAGTATGCAGTAGCGCTGTTAAGCAAAACCATGGCATTAATGAAACATTTTCTACAGGATCCCAAAACCAAAAACCTCCCCAGCCCAGCTCATAATATGCCCATATAGATCCAAGCAAAATACCAATTGTTAAAAATACCCAAGATACCAAAACCCATTTTTTAATGTGCCTTGCCCACTTATCTCCAATATTTCCGCTAATCATTGAGGCAAGTGAAGCTGAAAAGATAATAGATGTTCCAACATAACCTAAATATAAAATTGGAGGATGAATAGCTAAAGCAGGGTCTTGTAAAATAGGGTTCAAACCTAATCCCTCTCTAGGAATTGGATATAGCATTTTGAATGGGTTGGAAGTTAATAAAATAAAAACTAGAAAACCTGAAATAATAATTTGTTGAAATAGTATCGTCAAAAGTTTGTATTTAGTATCTTGTGATCTTGAATTTAATAAAAAAATAAATAGAAAAATTGAAAGAACTAATAACCACAATAATAAACTTCCCTCGTGATTTCCCCATGTGCCTGAAACTTTATAAAATAAAGGTTTTAAAGTATGAGAATTGTTGAAAACAGTTTCATTACTAAAATCTGAAATTACAAAAGCTGCAACTAGACTAAAAAAACTTACCGTAATCATTATAGTTTGTATTGAAGTAATTAAAATAAAGTTTTTATCTAAATATTTATTTTCTGAATTTGCATCCAAGTATGACTTAAAAATTAAATAAACAGATGCTATTAAAGCAATATATAAAGAATAATTTCCTAAATAATTAGACATACAAATTAATTATTTTTCATAGCTTCGCTGACTTCAGGAGGCATATAATTTTCATCATGTTTTGCTAAAATCTTGTCAGCATTTAGAAAACTTTTATCCTTTAAGAAACCTTCAGCAACTACACCCTTACCCTCTTCAAACAGATTAGGTACAGATCCATTAAAGTTGACTAATAATTCATTTTTGAAATCCGTAATTACGAAAAAAATTTCTTTATCGTTTATTTTAATAGAATTTTTTTTCACCATTCCACCAACTCTAATTTTTTGAGCATTTTTGATTTCATTAAGGTTTTTAATGTCTGTTGGAGACTTAAAATATACTACGTTTTCCTCAAGAGATTTAACCACCAAAAAAATTGTAAGAACTAATGAAATTAAAATTAAAAAAATAAAAAGGGCTCTAAATTTAACTTTTTTTCCGTACATGTGAATTTTAGTTAAACTTTAGATGTGGAAGTGTTTGCTAATATCTCTCTGTACGTTTTTTGCTTAGCTACTGATGCAAGTTTCTTTTCATCTAGTGATTTATAATTTTCCTCAAATTTCTTTTTCTCTTTAATTAAATTTAATTTTACTACCGCGTATAAGAAGCTAAAAGAAAATAGAGTAAATATAAATGATGACCAAACGTATACACCGTATCCATTCATATTTAGTAGTTCACTAATCATAATCTATTAAGGCCTTTATTTTTAATCTTTAACAGTTCTGTATTATATTTCATTAAAAATATCAAAAGTGAAAATAGAGCAAATGCCGCAGTCATTATAGCTAATGGTGTCAACATTGAAGAATGAATTGTTGTTTCTTCCAAAATTTTTACTGACGCAGGTTGGTGTAAAGTATTCCACCATTCTACTGAAAATTTTATAACTGGAATATTTATAAGACCAATAATTGCTATTATTGAGCTAATTTTTTCTGCTTTACTAGTGTCTGTCGTAATCTTCCAAGAAGTAATGAACAATAAATAAAAAATTGAAAGTAAAAGCATTGAAGTTATTCTTGCATCCCAAGCCCACCAAGTTCCCCAGGTTGGTTTTCCCCAAATTGATCCTGTAACTAAAGCTATTATGCTAAAAACAAAACCAGAAGGTGCTAAACTTTTTGTTATTAAAGAGAAATTTTTATTTTTAAAAACAAAAACTCCAAAAGAAAGAATGGAAATAAATGAAAATATTCCGAGTGATATCCAAGCTGATGGAACATGGACATACATAATCCTAACTGAGTCACTCTGCTTATAATCCTCAGGAGAAAGAATTAAAGCTTCAACTAATCCAAGTAACAATACAATTATAAATAGAGCAAATACAAACTTTTGTATTTTATTAATTATCTTTAAAGTATTATTCGGATTGAAATAATTAATCATAATTTTTTATAACACATAAATTTTAGATTAAAATTGTTCAAAATTTTCTGACCAAGAATACAGAGGGAGATAGAGGAAAACAGTACTCTTGATCAGAATTAAATATTTTATAACAAACAGATATGACAGAGATTTGGGACAATTGTGTTTAAATATTGGCTATTAGTTAATTTGAAGGCTTGAAGTAGCTTGATCCACGCTTACCTGAAAAAATTTCGTTAATTAGAGGGTGTTTTATAGGCTCTTCAGAGTCGTCAAATAATAGATTTTGCTCAGACACATAAGCCTCGTAAGTAATTTCGTCATTCTCTGCTAGTAAATGATAAAATGGCTGATCCTTTCTAGGTCTCACGTTTTTTGGAATCGATTGATACCACTCCTCTGAGTTATTAAATTCAAAGTCAACATCGTAAATCACACCTCTAAAATCGAAGTGTCTATGTTTTACAACGTCTCCAATTGAAAATTTAGCTTTTTGAGTACTCACGATATTAAATATGGATATTTGATGAAAAAAATCAATAAAAAAAATATAAATGTTTTATTAATCTGTTAATATGTAGCAGTGAATAAATCACTTCTAAAATTCATTACAGACGTTGGGCCTTTAGCTATTTTTTTCTTCTTTTATTATAACAGTGATAAAAATTTAAAAGTTGCAATACCACCTCTAATTGTCGCAACAATAATTTCTGTTCTCTTGGTTTGGATACTGGAAAAAAAAGTTCCGATGGTTCCTTTGTTAGGAGGAATTTTAATTACTCTATTTGGAGGTTTAACAATTTATTTTGATAATCCAATTTTTATTTATATGAAACCCACTATTATAAATATTTTATTTGCCTTGGCTTTATTCTTTGGAAAATACTTCACCAATGAACCAGTTTTAAAATTAATACTTGGAAAAACACTGCCAATGTCTGATGAAGGTTGGAAAATTTTGAATAACAGATGGACTTATTTTTTTATTTTTTTAGCTATATTAAATGAAATTGTTTGGAGAACTCAAACAGAAGAATTTTGGGTTAACTTTAAAGTTTGGGGGATGCTACCAATTACATTTATCTTTACAGCATCACAAGTTGGGTTGATTAATAAACACAAATTAAATGAGTAATTTAAAATTAGTAATAAATAATTCAAATAAAGAACAAAACCAAAGGTATTTTTTTGAAAAAAAAGAACTAAAAATTATATTAGACCTATATGCTAAAATGGTATCTGAAGGATCTTGGAAAGACTATGGCCTCTCAATATCAAGTAAAAGAGTAAGTTTTAGTATTTTTAAAAATGCAGCAGAAAAAGCTATCTACAACATTAGTAAAAATTTTAAACCTTCTAATAAGAATTTGAAATATTTAATAACTGATAGAAATGGTAAAATTTTAAATAATGCTTATGATTTAGAAATACTTCTAAAAAAAACAAATTGGAAAAAACTATAGTTTTTGATTATCTTCTTTGACCGAACAATCTTAAAAGCATTATAAATAAATTTATAAAATCTAAGTATAATGTTAAAGCTCCCATAACAGCTTTCTTGCCAATTACTTCACCTGAATCTGATGCTGCGTACATATTCTTAATTTTTTGTGTATCGTATGCAGTTAATCCAACAAATATAAGAACTCCAATGATTGAAATAGCAAAGTACATCATTGATGATTTTAAGAAAATATTTACTAAAGATGCGATTATAATACCGATCAAACCCATCATTAAGAATGATCCAAATTTTGTGAGGTCTCTTTTAGTTGTGTAACCATATATACTCATAGCTCCAAATGTTGCTGAAGATATAAAGAATACTCTCGTAACACTAAGTCCTGTGTAAACTAATAAAATTGATGATAGTGATAAACCCATCAAGGCTGCAAAAATCCAAAAAGTAGTTTGAGCTTTTGAAGAACTCATTTTATTTATCCCAAAACTCATATAAAAAACAATTCCGAGAGGAGCTAACATAACCACCCATTTTAATCCTGAAAGATAAATTGCATTTCCAAACTCAGTTAAAGCAACTATTGATCCACTTGCATCTGTAACTACTGACATTTTAAATGATAGCAATGCTATGATTCCTGTTAGCAAAACTCCGGTTGCCATGTAGTTGTAAACTTTAAGCATGTAGGCTCTAAGTCCTTCATCCATCACAACAGCTTTTTTTGCTGTCGTTGATCTATTTAGAATATTGTCTCTATTGAATTCCATAATTAAATATATAGTAATAAATTTTAAATTTTTCAAGCAGTCAAAATATAGGTAACAAATACTTAAATACTTAATGAATTATAAAAAATTAGGAACAACTGATATAGACATTAGCACAATTTGTCTCGGTACCATGACTTGGGGTGAACAAAATAGCCAAGAAGAGGCCTTCGAACAAATGAATTTCTCACTAGAAAATGGGGTTAATTTTTGGGATACAGCAGAACTTTATGCGGTACCTCCTAAAGCTGAAACTTTTGGTCATACAGAGACGATCATTGGAAATTGGTTTGAAAAAACAAAAAAAAGAAAAGATGTGATACTTGCAACTAAAGTTTGTGGTCCTGCAAGAGATTATATTAGAAATGGTGAAAATAGTTTTGTAGGGAAGAATCTCGAAACTGCACTTCATAACAGTCTTAAAAGACTTAAAACTGATTATATAGATTTATATCAGCTTCATTGGCCAGAAAGAAATGTAAACAATTTTGGAAGACTTGGTTATGTGCATAAAGAAAATGAATGGAATAAATTCGAAGACGTGTTGGTTGAATTACAAAAGTATATTGAGCAAGGTAAAATTAGACATGTAGGTTTATCTAATGAAACTCCTTGGGGTGTTATGAATTATCTCAAACTCTCCAAGGAAAAGAGTTTGCCAAGAATGATGTCCATACAAAATCCCTATAGTTTATTAAATAGGTCATATGAAGTTGGATTAGCTGAGGTGTCTATAAGAGAAAATATTGGCTGTTTATCTTATTCTCCTTTAGCCAGTGGTTTTTTAAGTGGCAAATATAGAAATAAGCAATTTCCAAAAGGATCTCGTATGGAAAGAGATTGGGATTTTTGGACAAGATATAGAAAACCAAATACTAACGAAGCTGTAGATGAGTATTTTAATATTAGTGAAAAATACAACATTGATATGAGTCAAATGTGTATAAAATTTTGTGAGATACAGGATTTCATGTCTAGCGTTATTATTGGTGCAACAACAATGGAGCAGTTGAAAACAAATATAGAAAGTGTAAAAGTGAATCTTGATAAAGAAATAATTAATGAAATTAATGAAATTCAAAAAAAATATCCAAATCCATGTCCATAATTTTTAAAATAATTTTTTTTATTATCTTATTAGGATCAACTTCTTATTCAGAAGAATTAAATAAAATAGGAACATTTAAAGACTGGGATGCAATTGTTGTTACTAGTGGGGGTAGCAAAGTATGTTTTGCTCAATCTAAACCTGTTCTTCAGTCTCCTAAAAAAAATGACAGAGATGCAAGATTATTTGTAACTTTCAGACCATCTGAAAAAATTAAAGACGAAGTAAGCACAACCTCAGGATATGAATACAACAGTCAAAATTCAATTACAGCTAGCTCTGGTAAATCAAAATATAAATTTGATATTGCTCAAGATAATTTTGCATGGATTTCAAGTAATAAAATTGAAAAAAAAGTTGTTAACAGAATGAAAAAGGCCTCGAGATTAATGGTTACTGGATATAATAAATCTGGTTCTCAAACAATTGACCATTATTCTTTGATGGGATTCACTAAAGCATATAACGCAGCTAAAAAAAGCTGCAGTTAAATAATGAAATCAAGGAAAAAGATAGTTCTTGCCTATTCTGGCGGTTTGGACACATCAATCATATTAAAATGGTTACAGGAAAACTATGATGCAGAAGTAATATGTTATACTGCAGACATTGGTCAAGAAATAGATAGAAATAAAATTTTCAGAAACGCAAAAAAACTTGGCGTAAAAAATATTATTATTCAAGATCTAAAAGATATTTTTGTAAAAGATTATGTTTATCCAATGATTAGGGGCCATGCAATATATGAGGGTGTTTATTTGCTTGGAACCTCAATTGCTAGACCTCTAATAGCCAAAGATCAAATTAGAATTGCTAAAAAATTTAATGCCTATGCTGTGTCTCATGGATCAACAGGAAAAGGAAATGATCAAGTAAGATTTGAGCTAGGTTATCATTATTTTGGTCCAAAAATAAAAATTATTGCGCCTTGGAGAATTTGGAAGCTGAAATCTAGATCAGATCTAATTAATTATGCAAAAAAAAATAAAATTGAAATACCTAAAGATAAGAAAGGATCGCCACCTTTTTCAGTAGACGATAATATTTTTCATACATCAACAGAAGGAAAGTTGTTAGAAAATCCAAAAAACTCTGCACCTGACTTTATTTATCAAAGAACGGTATCTCCAGAAAAAGCACCTAATAAATCTTCAATTGTAAAAATAGACTTTAAAGGTGGAGATCCGATTGCAGTGAATGGGAAAAAATTATCTCCCTCTAAATTGCTTGGAAAACTAAACGACATAGCAGGAAAAAATGCTGTTGGAAGAGTTGATCTAGTGGAAAATAGATTTATCGGTATAAAATCAAGAGGTGTATACGAAACACCAGGCGGAACTTTATTAATGCATGCTCATAGGGCTATAGAGTCTGTTACACTTGATAAAGATACAATGCATA
>CACBMY010000013.1 GCA_902540545.1 uncultured Pelagibacteraceae bacterium | reverse complement strand
TGACAGAGATGTTCCAAAATATAATGCTTGGTTTCTATTCAGCTTTCCTCTTGGAATTGGACGCAGGCAAGTTCTAGACATTAATTTATCCAAGTCAGCTTCATACCACATGTTAAGTGCTCCCGCTGCTCCAGCGCCAAAGGCTACAATTAATATTCCAATAACTGATTGTTGAAATGAAACTGAAGTAGGAGCTGTTAATAGACCAACTGCACAAGTGAAAATAACAAGAGACATTACCCTTGGTTTCATTAACTTCAATAATTCAGTAATAATACCTAGTTCGTAATATGATTTTTTTACTTTAGAATACGTCGTAGCCATTTTAATTTTTATATCTTAAGACGTTACTAACTACTAGATTTTTCAGTACCTTCATAATCTTCAAACTTTGGTAATTCATCAAAAGTATGAAAATTTGGTGGTGATGGAACTGTCCACTCTAATGTTGTGGCCCCTTCTCCCCATGGGTTTTGTGCTGCTTTTTTCTTTTTTGCAAATGCGTAGATTAAATTAGCAAAAAATACTACTAAACCTACGACTGATATATATGAACCGATTGAAGAAATATAATTCCAATCAGCAAATGCATCTGGATAATCAGCGTATCTTCTTGGCATTCCAGCTAATCCTAAGAAGTGTTGTGGAAAGAAAACTAAATTTACACCAATGAAAGTTAACCAAAAATGAAGTTGACCCATCCACTCAGAATATTCATACCCTGACATTTTACCAAACCAATAATAGAAGCCTGCAAATATTGCAAAAACAGCTCCCAAAGATAATACATAGTGGAAGTGAGCTACAACATAATAAGTATCATGCAATGCAGTATCTACTCCAGCGTTTGCTAGAACTACTCCAGTTACTCCTCCAACTGTAAATAAAAATATAAATCCTAAAGCCCAAACCATTGGGGTTTTGAATGATATAGATCCTCCCCACATTGTAGCAATCCATGAAAATATTTTAATTCCTGTTGGGACAGCGATAATCATTGTTGCTGCTAAGAAATACGCTTTAGTATCAGTATCTAAACCAACTGTGTACATGTGGTGAGCCCAAACAACAAAACCTACAATTCCAATTGCTACCATCGCATAAGCCATTCCTAAATATCCAAAAACTGGCTTTTTTGAAAAAGTAGATACTATATGACTGATCATTCCAAATCCTGGTAAGATTAAAATGTAAACTTCTGGATGACCAAAAAACCAAAATAAATGCTGAAATAATGTTGGGTCTCCACCTGTTTGTGCATCAAAAAATGCTGTACCGAAATTTCTATCTGTTAGAAGCATAGTTATTGCTCCCGCTAATACTGGTAACGAAAGTAATAATAAAAACGCTGTAACTAATATTGACCATGCAAATAATGGCATCTTATGCAAAGTCATTCCAGGAGTTCTCATATTTAAAATAGTTGTAATAAAATTAACTGCTCCTAAGATTGAAGAAGCTCCTGCGACGTGTAAACTCAAAATTGCTAAATCCATTGCTGGACCTGGTTGACCTGCAGTAGAAGATAGAGGTGGATAAATCGTCCAGCCACCACCGACACCTTGTGCACCTGGAGGTCCATCTACAAAAATTGATGAAAGTAATAAAATAAATGCAACAGGCAATAACCAAAAAGAAATATTATTCATTCTTGGAAATGCCATATCTGGTGCTCCAATCATTATCGGCACGAACCAGTTTCCAAAGCCACCAATCATCGCTGGCATTACCATAAAGAATATCATTATTAATCCATGACCTGTAACCAAAACATTATAAAGATGGTAGTTACCACCTAAAACATCATCACCAGGATGCATTAATTCCATTCTCATCAAAACTGAAAAAGCTGTTCCAATAACTCCTGCAATAATTGCAAAAATTAAATACATTGTTCCAATATCTTTATGATTTGTAGAATATGCCCATCTCTTCCAACCTGTTGGAGTATGATGATCGTGAATATGTGCTGCCTCTGAACTCATTTTTATTTACTCGCTACTAGTTTTTTATTAATTAAATTTTCATCTTTTGCAAATTTTATCTTCGCCTCTGAAAGCCAAATTTGGTAATCTTCTTCTGAAACTACTTTAACTTCAATTGGCATAAAAGCATGTTTAATTCCACATAACTCAGAACATTGTCCGTAATAAGTCCCAACTTTTTCAGCTTTGAACCAAGTTTCATTTACTCTTCCTGGCATCGCATCCCTTTTAACTCCAAATGCTGGTAATGCCCATGCATGAAGCACATCATTTGCTGTAATTAAAACTTTAACTACTTTATTTACTGGAACAACGACTACATTATCTGTTGCTAACAATCTTGGCTGACCTTCTTTTAAATCCTTCTCTTCGATCATATAAGCATCGAAAATTATATTTTCATCTGGGTACTCGTATCCCCAATACCATTGATATCCAATTGCTTTTATAGTTACATCAGCTTTAGGAATTGCATCTTGCGAATATAAAACTTTAAATGACGGAACTGCCATCACGATCAAGATTAAACAAGGAACTAATGTCCAAACAATTTCAACTAAAACATTATGTGTTCTTTTAGATGGATTAGGATTTCTCGATGCTCTAAATCTTACCATCACATAAAGCATTAAAAATAAAACAAACGCACTTATAGCAACTATGATTGGTACTAACATATAGTCATGAAACCAAACTATATCTCTCATAGTTTGCGATGCAGGCTCTTGGAAACCTAATTGCCAATTTTTTGGTTGGTTTGCAAACGCCTCAACTGAGTAAATTAATGCTATAAAAACAAAAAATAGTTTCTTCATTTGTTTTCTATATAGATCGAAAATATTATAAAAAATACTAGAGAATTCGCGACAATTTATCAATTTTGCAAATAATTAATCACAGATAACGCGGATATAACCGCAGTTTCAGACCTTAAAATGTTATCACTTAGTTTTATCGATTGAGACCCTTTAAAGTTTAGAATCTTTTTAATTTCACCGGCTGAATAATCCCCTTCAGGACCAATTAAAAGACAATTTGGTTTTGAATTAGAAATTTTAATTTTTTTATTATTCGTATTTAAATCTCCGAAAATTAAATTTATATCTGAATTGTTAGACAGGAATTTATCTAATGATTGAGGTTTTTCAATTAAAGGAATATTTATTCTATTACTTTGCTCACACGACTCTATAATTATTTTATTTAATCTCTCATTATTTACTTTTCTAACAATTGTCCTTTCAGAAATAATTGGTACAAATTTTGTTACTCCAAGCTCAGTTGCTTTTTGTATCATGAAGTTAAAATAATTTGATTTAATGGGTGAGAAGGCTAACCATATTTCTTGCTCTTTATCTTTTTGTCTTAATTGTTCAACAACCTTGAAATTTAAGCTGCTTTTTGAAATTTCAGTTACAATTGATTTCCATTCCCCAGATTTATTAAAAACTGAAAAGGTCTCTCCTTGTTTAATCCTCATGACTTTCAATAAATAATGTGACTGAGACTTAGTTAAATTAGTTTCTAAATTAATTGATAATTTTTCTGGATAAAATATTCTAATATTGCTCATTATATTTAAATTAATTTATGAAAAAAATTAAAGCAATCATATTTGATGCATACGGCACCCTATTTGATGTTAATTCTGCAGCTGAAAAATGTAAGGAAAAATTAGGAGATAAATGGGAAGGATTTGCTAATTATTGGAGAACTACACAGCTTGAATATACTTGGCTTAGAAGTTTAATGAAAAGACATAAAGATTTTTGGCAAATCACTGAAGATAGTTTGGATAAATCTATGAATTTTTACAATATAGATAATTCAATGAGATCGGAACTATTAAATTTATATAAAGTACTTTCACCATTTGCAGAAGTAAATGATGTTTTAAAAAAATTAAAACAATCAAATTATAAACTAGCGATTTTATCAAATGGTACACCTGATCTTTTAAATGAACTCGTAGTTAGCAATCAATTAAAAGATATTTTTGATGATATATTTTCTGTAGAAGAAGTTGGTATTTTTAAACCAGATTCAAAAGTATACGATCTTCCAATTAATAAATATAATATTAAAAAAAATGAAGTTTTATTCTTAAGTGCAAATACATGGGATGTTTCTGGTGCAGGGAATTATGGATACAATACAGTTTGGGTGAATAGAAATAATAATGTTTTTGATAAATTAGATTTTGAACCTAACGAACAAATAAGCAATTTATTAGAATTACTTGATTTAATTTAGATATATCCTATATGAAAGACATGACAAATATAGAAGTTGAAAAAATTATAGATCCATCACCGGCATCAGATGGTGCAGGAGTTAAATTAAAAAGAAGTATTGGTGTTGAACCAAATTATTATGATCCATTTTTAATGTTAGATGAATTTGGATCAGAAAATAAAGATGATTATATTGCAGGCTTTCCTCCTCATCCACACAGAGGAATTGAGACAGTTACATACATGTTAGCTGGGAGTTTTGAACATAAAGATAGCACAGGTGGTCAAGGAAAAATGACTGCGGGAGATGTGCAATGGATGAAAACTGGTAGTGGAATAATTCATTCTGAAATGCCAGCTATGAACGATGGAAAACTTCATGGTTTTCAATTATGGATAAATATGCCTGCCAGCGAGAAGATGAGTAAACCAGAATACCATTATATTGACTCAGATAAAATGAGCACACATAAGGATGAAGATAAATTTATAAAAGTAATTGCTGGAAAGTTTGAAAATTCAGAAGGTCCTATAAAAAAACACAATGTCGATCCAATTTATTTTGATGTAGAATTAAATGAAAGTAAAACTTTTAATCATCAAGTTCCATCCACACACAATTCATTCATATATTTAATTGAAGGTGAGATAGAAATTGGAAACAATAAACATGAAAGTGTTAAAGACTCTACTTTAATTTTATTATCCAAAGGTGAAAACTTAAAAGTAACTGCTTTAACAAACGCTAAATTTTTACTAATATCTGGAAAACCGATAGGAGAACAGATTGCAAGAGGTGGTCCATTCGTCATGAATACCAAACAAGAAATACTTCAAGCAATAGATGATTATCATAATGGTAATTTTGTAAAGTAAATATGAAAGCTATAAGAATTGAAAAGTTTGGAGGCCCAGAAGTCTTAGAATACAAGGATATCGAAATCGGTAAACCTGGTCCAAAGGAAGTTCTTGTTAAAAATTTGTCAGTTGGACTTAATTATATTGATGTTTACCATCGAACAGGTTTGTATCCGATTGAATTACCAAGTGGACTTGGATTAGAAGCATCTGGAGTAATTGAAGAAATTGGCTCTGATGTAAGTCTTTTTAAAGTTGGAGATCGAGTAAGTCATGCATCTGCTCCAATAAGTGGATACTCAGAAAAACAAATAATGCCAGAAGAAAAATTAGTCACGGTACCAGAAGGTATTTCAGATGAAATAGCTTCCTGCATTTTATTGAAAGGAATAACATCAGAATATTTATTACACAGGTCATATGCTGTAAAAAAAGGAGATAAAGTTTTATTTCATGCTGCAGCTGGTGGTGTTGGTCAAATATTATGCCAGTGGGCTAATGCATTAGGATGTGAAGTCATTGGAACAGTTGGATCTAAAGAAAAAGTTGAAATAGCAAAAAAAAATGGGTGTCATCATGTCATCAATTATACAGATCATAATTTTGTGGAAGAAGTTGAAAAAATAGTGGGTAAAAACGGAATAGATGTTGTCTATGATGGTGTTGGAGCAAAAACTTTTGAGGGATCAATAGAATGTTTAAAAATTAGAGGAATGATGGTAGCATTTGGAAATGCATCTGGATATGTTCATACTATAGATGTCAAAAAACATATAAATACAAAAGGTCTCTTTTTTACAAGACCATCAATAATGCACTATACAATAACTAGAGATGAGCTGGAAAAATCTGCTAAATTGGTTTTTGATGCAGTTCTTTCAGGAAAAATAAAAGTTAAGGTTTCTAAAAAATATAAATTAAGTGAAGCTAAACAAGCTCACATAGATTTAGAGAATAGGGTTTTAACAGGACCAGCAGTTATTATTCCTTAAATTGATCGTCCATATCTGAAAGATGAAGTCTTAGAGCTCTAGTTGAGATTTGTATTTCTCGTATAAAAAATATTATTGATACCATCATCGATAAACAACAAGACCCAAAAATTATTCTAGCTAAAAAGTATGTCTCTAAATAAAGAGCAAATACAGTAAGCATATTAAATAAAAAACCAAATGCTGCAAAAAGTATAGTAATTCTTAAATTTTTTACTCTATCATTTAAATTAATTAGCTGCTGCTTCCACTCTGGTGGAGTATGCTTTTCAAAAACATATTCGTCGTGTATTTTTCTAATCAAACCACTTAATGTATGAAATCTATTACTATAGACAGCCATAATCAAAGGAATGGCAGGAAACATTAATGCTGTAACAGTGTAATCAATATTCATGCGAATCAGTTTGATTATGAATCTACGCTTTGTTATTTACAAGTAAATTATGTCTGAAAAGGTTAAAATTTTTATTGAATTAACAAGACTTAATAAACCAATTGGTTTCATGCTTCTGTTTTGGCCATGCATTTGGGGTTTAACAATTTCATATGATTTTTCTCTTTCTTTAAATACTTATTTTATTTACGCTTTTTTATTTTTTTCTGGATCTGTTCTAATGAGATCAGCAGGATGTATAGTTAACGATATAAGTGATAGAAAAATTGATAAGTTAGTCGAAAGAACAAAAAATAGACCAATCGCGTCAGAAAAAATTTCAGTATTTAATGCATCAATATATGCCGTAATCTTATGTTTAATCGCTTTTTTAATTTTGATAAATTTTAATAAATTTACTATTTATATGGCTCTTATTTCAATGCCATTGGCTTTTACATATCCATTAATGAAAAGATTTACTTACTGGCCTCAGCTTTTTTTAGGTATTACTTTTAATTACGGTCTAGTTTTGGCATGGATATCCATTCAAAATGAAGTTTCTATAATACCAATTATATTTTATTTAGGAGCCACATTTTGGACATTAGGTTACGACACAATATATGGATATCAAGATATTAATGATGATGAAATAATTGGAGTTAAATCAACATCGATTAAATTTAAAAATAACCCAAAAAAATTTATATCGTTTTGTTACATTATATTTTTAATATCATTGTTTCTTGTTGGTTATAAAATGAATTTTAATTATTTATATTACACTGCTTTAATAGTGCCTTTAACTCATTTGTTAATTTTTCAATCTCTTAAATTAAAAACTGAAAATGGGAATGACTGCTTGGCAAAATTTAAAAGCAACAATCTTTTGGGTCTTATTATTTTAATAATTTTATTAATAGGAAAATTAACTTAATGAAAAATATTGATATTATAAAAAGATTGTACAATGATTATACAACAAAACATCTTAATAAAATAATACTCGCTATAGTGTTTTCTATTTTGGTTGCTGGCGCCACATCAGCAACAGCATGGTTGCTTGATCCTGCAATAGAAAAAATTTTTATAAATAAAGATCAAAGTTTAATTTTCATAATTCCACTTTTAATCATAATAGCTTTTGCTACTAAAGGTATATCTCTATATTTTGCAAAAGTTTTAATGATAAAAACTGCAGAAGAAGTAAAAAAAAATATTCAAATCGATATGTTATCTGCTTTCATAAAAGCTGATACTGAAAAAATTGAAGACAAACATTCAGGTAAATATATTTCAAATCTCAACTTTGATGTAAATCAAATAACTGGAATGTTGAGTAACGCAGTCTTAAATTTATTCAAGGATGGCTTAACGCTTATTGGCTTGTTATTTGTAATGTTTTTACAAAATTGGAGACTTTCTCTTATAGCTTTAATTATGCTTCCTATAGCATCAATTACTGCTAAAAAATTAGGTAAGCGTATTGTAAAAGTTGCAACAGAAGCACAAGAAAAATCTGGTGATTTAAACAAATATTTAATTGATCTTTTTAAAAACCACAAAATTATAAAAATCTTCCAAAGAGAAAATTATGAGAATGAAAGATCGGAAAAATTTGTAAATGACCTAAAAGAAAAAACAATAAAAATTCATAGTGTATTTATAAGGTCAACACCTATTATGGAGGTTGTAACTGGAATTATGATTGCAATATTAATTTTTTATTCTGGTAAATTAATTATGAATGATCAACTTAGTATAAATAATTTCTTTTCTTTTTTAGCTGCAATGATGCTTGCATATCAACCGGTTAAATCTTTGGCGAATGTAAATGTTTCATTTGGTCAAGGTTTGTCTGCTGGAAAAAGAATATTACCCATTATAGATCAAAAAAATAAGATTTCTTCAAATGAAAATGGCAAAGTATTAGATATAAGCAATGCATCAATAAAATTTCAAAATATTAATTTCAGTTATAAATCAAATCTTAACAATATAGTCCTTAAAAATATTAATATTGATATAGCTGGCAGAAAAATGACAGCTTTAGTAGGCCATAGCGGATCTGGCAAATCTACAATATTAAATTTAATTCCAAGAATTTATGATGCAGACTCTGGGGAAATTCTAATTGATAATCAAAAAGTACAAGACCTTAATCTGAAATCATTAAGAAAAGAAATATCTATTGTTGATCAAAATACAACACTTTTTGATGATACTATTTTTAATAATATCAAATATGCCAAGCCAGAAGCGAGCGATGAGGAAATTTTTAGAGCTGCAAAAATATCAATGTGTACAGATTTCATAGAAAAATTAGAAGATAAATTTCAGACAGTTATAGGAGAAAATGGAGTAAAATTATCAGGTGGTGAAAAGCAAAGACTTTCAATAGCTAGAGCTTTGTTAAAGGATAGCAAAATAATTCTTTTAGATGAAGCAACTTCATCTCTTGATTCTGAAACTGAAGAAAAAATACAAAAAGCTATTGAGGAATTAACAAAAAATAAAACAACAGTAGTTATTGCTCATAGATTATCAACTATTCTTAATTCAGAAAAAATTTATGTGGTTAACAAAGGTTCTATAGAATCAGCAGGGAAGCACGACGATTTAATCAAAAATTCATTGCTTTATAAAAACTTTTACGAAAGACAAATAAAAAATAATTAATGTATTTTTTGTATAATTTATTAGGAATTATTTTTTTTTTAATCTCACCATTTATATTATTTTTTAGAATAATTAATGGAAAGGAAGATTGGAGAAGAATCTTAGAAAAATACTCTTATTATAATAAAAAAAAGCCTGATACAACTATATGGTTTCATGGTGCAAGTGTTGGGGAAATAATGAGCATTCTCCCTTTGATAAATAAGTTTGAAAAAGACAAATCTATAAAAACAATTTTACTTACTTCCTCTACTTTAAGTTCTGCATCAATAATTGCAAAGAAACCATTAAAGAAAACAACTCATATTTACTATCCATTTGATGTTGGATTTATATGCAATAACTTTTTAAATTATTGGAAACCAAAAATCGCAGTATTTGTAGATTCTGAAATCTGGCCCAACATGTATGAAAAAATAAATTCAAAAAAAATACCTCTTATTTTAATCAATGCTAGGATTACAAATAAAAGTTTCAAAAGATGGCAAATCTTTTCATCTTTTGCAAAGAATGTTTTCAGTAAAATAACTATAGCTTTACCTCAAAATCAAGAAACCAAAAATTATTTAAAAAGATTTGGTGTAAAAAAAATAAAATTTATAGGAAATTTAAAGTATTTTAAAAATGATAAACAAAGTTTGAAGAAAAATGTTCAAAAATATTTTAAAAATAAAAAAGTATTCTGTGCAGCTAGCACTCATTATAATGAAGAGAAAATCATTGGAAAATTACATTTAAAATTGAAAAAAAAATTTAAGAATTTAATTACAATATTGATTCCGCGCCACATAAATAGATCAGAGGACATAAAGCAAGAACTTAGAAAATTAAAACTGATAGTTACCGAGAGATCAAGCGGACATAAGCCATCCGATGATTGTGATGTATATATTGTTAATACATACGGAGAAATGTCAAAATTTTTAAGACTTTCAAATGTAGCATTTATTGGTGGTTCTATAACAAACCATGGAGGACAAAACCCACTAGAAGCTGTAAGAATGGGTAATTACGTGATGCATGGTAAAAAAGTAAATAATTTTAAAGAAATATATAAGGAATTAAAAAGTTTAAAAATATCTTCAGAGATTAAAAATATTGATCAAATGGAAAAGTTATTTGTAAAAAATCATAATTACAAAATATCAAATAGTAAACTTAATAAAATTAATTATTTAGGTGCAAAAATTTTTGAAAATAACGTTAAAGAAATTAAAAATTATTTATAATGAAAGTAAAAAGACCCATTTTTTGGGATAGTTTCAATATCATATCATTATTACTCTTACCATTTAGCTTGATAACAATTATTTTTTAATTTTTTTAAATCTTTAAGTCCTAAAAAATATTTCAAAATAAAAACAATCTGTGTTGGAAATATTTACTTAGGCGGAACTGGAAAAACACCTTTAGTTTTAAAAATAAATGATATGTTAAAATATAAGTTTAAAACTGTATTTATTAAAAAAAAATATATTGATCAAATTGATGAACAAAATATTTTATCAAAATATGGAAATCTAATTTGTTTAAGTTTTAGAGATATAGCGCTTAGAATTGCTGAGAAAAAAAAATACAAGTTAGCTATATTGGATGATGGTTTACAAGATAAAAGTTTAAGTTATGATATTTCTATTGCTTGCTTTAACAGTTCAGAGCAAGTTGGAAATGGTCTAGTTTTACCTGCTGGACCATTAAGGGAAAAAATTTCAAATATTGCGCACTATGATATTGTATTTCTAAATGGAGAGAGAAATAATAAAAGATTTGAAAAAAAACTAAAAAGATTAAATCCAAATTTAAAAATATTTAGAGCCAAATATAGTCCAAAAAATCTTAAGTCTTTTAAATTTAAAAGAAACTTTTTGATGTTTTCAGGTATTGGTAATCCCTTAGAATTTCAAAAAACATTAAAAAAATATAATTTTAAGATAAAAAAAATAATAAATTTTCCTGACCATTATAAATATAAAAGTTCTGATATAAGAAATATAAAAAATATAGCTAAGAGTAATAAGTTGAAAATTATAACTACAGAGAAAGACTACAATCGATTATCTAATGTACAAAAAAAAAATATCCAATTTCTAAAAATAGAATTAAAAATTGAAAAAGAAAAAGAATTTAAAAATGTTTTATTAAAGAAATTATGAGGAAGTTTTTTTATTTAATTGAATTTATTTTAATAAAATTATTTTTTTTTATACTAATTATAATTGGTTATAAAAATGGATCTAATTTGGGTGATTTTATTGGACGCTTGTTCGGGCCAATATTTAGATCAAAAAAGTTAATTGAAAATAATTTGGAACAATCTGGAATTGTGGACAAAAAAAATTACAACAAAATTATCAGCAAAATTTATGGGAACTATGGAAGAATACTTGCTGAATACCCTTTTCTTGAAGCATTTAGAAATAACAAATTAAATAAATTTATTGAAATAGATGGACTTGAAAACCTAAACAAAATTAAGAAAGAAAAAAGACGAGCTGTATTTATATCTGGTCATTTCAATAATTTTGAATTGATGGCGCTCCAAATAGAAAAAGCTGGTATAAATTTGTGTGCTATTTATAGACCGTTAAATAACGTATTCCTTAACAAAACTATGGAAGAAATAAGAGAAAATTTTATATGCAAAAATCAAATTAAAAAAGGGAGATCAGGTACAAGACAGATTATAGAAAATATAAAAAAAGGTAACTCAGTAGCTTTAATGATAGACCAAAGAGTAAGAGAAGGTATAAAAATTAATTTTTTTGGAAAACCAGCTAGTACTACGACTATACCCGCACAGTTAATTAAAAAATATAAATGCGATCTAGTGCCTATTTATATTGAGAGAAGAAAAAATAATTATTTCAAAATGTTCGTTTCAGAACCAATCAAAATTGGGAGTAATAAATCGATCAAAGAGATCACTGAACATCTAAATAAGATACTCGAAAAAATGATTTTAAAAAATGTAGAGCAGTGGATCTGGACACATGATAGGTGGAAAAAATAATCAGTTTTTATTTAATAGATCTCTTTTAATTGAGGCCTCAACATATGAAAAGTAGGCTTCCTGTTCTTCAACATTCCAATAAGTTAAGTTTTCAAGAGGTATTTTTTTTTGTGAGATAGCACAAATCACATGATCACCATCTTCAATGATCTCAAAATTGTTTGCTAAGTATTTTAATTTAGCTAACTTATTTAACATATTTAAGATATATATTTACTAAATGAAAATTGCAATTATTGGAAGTGGAGGACGAGAGCATGCTCTAGTTCATCACTTAAGTAATTCAAATAAAATAACAAAAATATATTCAATACCCGGTAATGCTGGTACTGAAGAAATATCTTTAAATGTTGATCTCAATTTAGAAAATTTTCAAGACTTATATGATTTTATCTATAAGGAACAAATTGAATTGGTAATTGTTGGTCCAGAAAAACCATTAGTCGAAGGATTAGTGGATTTCCTAGAATCAAAAAATATTAAAGTTTTTGGTCCTAGAAAAAAAGTTGCTCAATTAGAAGGCTCAAAAATAT
This sequence comes from uncultured Pelagibacteraceae bacterium, assembly GCA_902540545.1. GTDB lineage: Bacteria > Pseudomonadota > Alphaproteobacteria > Pelagibacterales > Pelagibacteraceae > Pelagibacter. The sequence continues at coordinate 6,706 of CACBMY010000013.1, read as the reverse complement.
TTACAAAAGAAATTTGTGAGAAATTTAACATACCAACTGCTAAATTTAAAATTTGTAAAGCAAAAGAAGACGCATTTGTATTTCTATCATCATCTAATTTTCCTCTTGTTGTAAAGGCGGATGTTCTTGCTGCAGGCAAAGGTGTTTATATTTGTCAAAATTTTGATGAGGCCAAAACTGCTGTTAATGAAATATTTGATGGTAAATTTGGGAAAACAGATCAAGTGTTAATTGAGGAATTTCTAGAAGGTGATGAGATGAGTTTTTTTATTATTTCAGATGGAATTAGTTATAAAACTTTTAATACAGCTCAAGATCATAAAAGAGTTGGTGAGGGCGATACTGGAAAGAACACGGGAGGAATGGGGGCTTATTCACCTTCAAGCTTAATTAACAATGATTTAGAAAATAAAATTTTAAACAAAATAATTGACCCAACTTTAAAAGCTATAAGTGAAATGAATGAGAAATACATCGGTTTTTTATATGCCGGCTTAATGATAAAAAGTAATGAACCATACTTAATTGAATATAATGTCAGGATGGGTGATCCTGAATGCCAAACTATATTACCTTTGGTTGACAGCGATTTATTGGAAATAATAAATGCTTGTTGCAATTCAAAATTAAATACACATGAAATAAAATGGAAAAATAAAAAAAGTATGTGCATTGCTTTATGCTCAAAAGGATATCCTGAAAAATATAATACGAATGTTGAAATTAAAAATTTAAAAAAATTCAAATCAACAAAAGATAATTTTATTTTTCATGCTGGAACAAAAAGTTCTGGAAACAAAATTGTAGCAGTTGGTGGTAGGGTAATAAATTTTGTTAATATTTCAGATAGCTATTTATCAAGCAGAAAAGAAATCATCGATCAGATTAAGAAATTGGATTGGGAAGGAGGTTTTTATAGACCAGATATAGGTCATAAAGTCATAGATAAATGAGAGTAATAGGTGGAAAACTAAGAGGGAAGTTAATTCATAATCCCACAGATAAAACCACAAGACCCTTAAAGGATATGGTTAGAGAGTCGATATTTAATATTTTAGAGCATTCTAAGAATGAAAAAATTAAATTCAAAGATGACATAGTTTTGGATTTATTTTCTGGATCTGGTTCCTTTGGTATTGAATGTTTATCTAGAGGGGTAAAAAAAGTTTTTTTTTTTGAAAATTACAAGCCCTCTTTAAAAGTTTTAGAAAAAAATATTAAGGAGTTAGAAATTGATAAAGATTCAATCATTAAGGAAATAAACGCATACGAAATTTCTAAAGAAAATATAGACAATGAAAAAATTAATTTAATTTATTTGGATCCACCATTTAAAGATAAAAATATAAATAAATTATTAAGGAAAATTTTAGACTTAAAAATTGCACATAAAAGGACATTAATAGTAATACATAGAAATAAAAATTTTAAAGAAAATTTTATAGAAGATTTTAAAGTTCTTAGAGAAAAAAAATATGGATTATCAAAAATAATATTTGGTAAATTACTATTTTAGAATTTTTTTTGTTTCTATTTTTATCAATTCAACAGAAGGTTGGTTAATTGGATTTACATTTAATAAGGAGCTTAGCATTAGAGTTTCTAAAATAAAAAATGTAAATAGTTCGCCTAAAGTTTCCTCGTTTTTATTAATAATTTCAAAACTCCTGAATGATAATTTTTTCTTATTAAATACATTTTGTGTAGCCTTTTTTTGAGCGTACAACACTTGATTTAAACTACTCTTTTTTAAGTGCTCCAATCCATCAATTAAATATGCATTACTAAATTTAAGTGGACTTCTCCCTCTAGAGAAAAAAAAACTAAAGAAATTATTTTTTGGACCATCTAAATAAAGCTGTAAAAGACTGTGATTGTCCTTTGGCATTGTAGAGATTATAGGAAAAAAACCCTTACCCTTTTTTCCTAAACTTTCAGCAGATAATTGCTGGTACCATTTCAAAAAGTTGTTTAATTTTTCATCATAATTTAAAATTACACAATTTTTTTTTCCTTTAATAATATTTGAGTGAATAGAGGAAACATTTTCAATTAAAAAATTAACGAATGTTTTATTTTTTATTAGATAATTTAATCGTTTAAATTTTTTTTCATTTAAACCCATCAACTCTGCCGGAACCATTCCAACTTCAGATAATACTGAATATCTTCCTCCAATAAAATTTTTATGGTCTATTACATCAGATTTCAGTTTATTTGCCATAGCTCTTAATATATTATTTTTATTTTCAGTGATTATTAAGTTTTTATTTCTTTCTTGTTTTGTTAAAATCAGGTTTAAATTTGATAATGTTTCTAGGGTATTGCCTGATTTTGATATAACTATATTCAAACGTTTTTTGTTTGATTTTGTAATTCTAATGCTCTGTAGGTTATTATAAAAGATAAATTTTTTTTTAATTTTATGATTAAGAAAATCATAAATAGCTTGTGCACCTAAAATAGATCCTCCCATTCCTATTAAATTAAACTCATCGTATTTTTTGAATTTTAATAAATTTTTTTTCTTAAATGAATAATTATAACTATTTGTTAAAGATTTTAAAAAAGGATATTTTTCAATTAAATTTTTAAAATTTATGAAATTATTAAGTTTTTTTTTAATTAATTGTTTATTTTTATTATTGAAATTTTTGTAAATAATATGTTTTGTCTCCATTAATTACTGGATTTTCTTTTTCATATTATTTAATAAATCTGAACCGCTACTTGTGTCTTCATTATTATTGTTTTCATTTATTTTAAGTAAATCTTTAATTTCAGCGTCTTTTGTTTGACTTTCTATCTCTAAATCATCGCCTGGCATAGGAAGTTTATTCATGTCAGGTGGCATTTGTAGAGGATTTTTTTTTTTTACAAGAAATTCATCACTTTGTTCAGATCTTTTTTTACCTTCTAAAGCATCTCTAACTCCGCCACAAAAAGTTAATAATGGCACTAAAGCGATTAATAAGATTAAATTTAATTTAATTTTTTTCATCTTTTTTTTTATAGAATATAAATTCAGATAAAATAAGGCATATAATACCAATTGTTATAAAAATATCAGCTACATTAAAGATAAACCAATGATATCCTGCATAATTTAAATCTATAAAGTCTGGAACGGCTCTGTAATAAACTCGGTCAAATAAATTTCCCAAAGAACCACCCAATATTATCATTAAAAAAAACGATTTAATTTTAGTTTCAATAAAAGCGAAATATAATATTACAATGTTTATAATGAGAATAATTACTGTGAATAAATTATAAAAAATATTATTCTCTGACGAAAACAATCCAAATCCAATACCTGTATTCCAAACCAAATAAATATTTAAGTATTGGTTTATGTAAAAATCAACTTCTCCTTCATTATTTAAAATATTTAAAATATAAATTTTTGAGAACCTATCTAGTGCAAAACAAACAACTAAAAATATAGAACCTATAAGAAGTTTATTTAATTTTTCATTTCCCATTTGTATTCAAAAGTCCGCAATTTGGTCTCTCACAACTTGACTCAAAAATTTTCCAACAAATAGGACATTTATTTCCTTGAGCTTTTTTTGCAACTACGTCAATACTATTTTTTAAATTTTCATCTTTTACTACTGAGGCAGACGAAGTAATACAAATTTCAGAAAAATTAATATTTTTTGCTTTATCATAAAATTCTTTATTTAACTTTATTTCAATTGTTGCTTCTAAACTTGAACCAATTGACTTTTCAGCCCTCATATTCTCAATTGAAATATTTGCCTCATCTCTAATTTTTTTAACATAATCCCAATCTGAGCTGAGTTCTTCATTGTTCCAAGAATTGGGAACTGAAACGAAATTTTGTAAATGGATACTTTGGCTATCTTTATCTTTTTTAACCAGTTGATAAATTTCTTCAGTTGTAAATGATAATATTGGCGCAAACCATTTAAGGAGACACTGCAAAATAATATTTAAAAGAGTTATACAATTCTTTCTTTTATCGGAATTTAAAGCGTCACAATATAAAGTATCTTTCCTGATATCGAAATAAAAAGCAGAAAGCTCAACTGTACAAAAATTTAGTAATTCTTTATATAAGTTGTGAAAGTTATAAACTTTAAAATTATTTTTAAAATTCTCATTTATTATATAAATTCTGTGAAGCAAAAATTTTTCAAGTGAATCAAAGTTTTCAAACTTAACTTTTTCGAAATCGAGATTTTCATATTGATCTTGAATATTTCCTAAAAGATATCTGAACGTGTTCCTAATTTTTCTATAAGACTCTGCGTGTTGATCTAAAATTGAATAATCTATTCTAAGATCCTCAGCATAATTTGAAGATGCAACCCAAATTCTTAATATATCCGCTCCGTATTTTTTAAGTATATCTTGTGGAGCAATTACGTTACCTGTTGATTTTGACATTTTTAGACCTTTTCCATCTACGACAAAACCATGAGAAAGAATGCTTTCAAATGGGGCAACACCTCTTGTTCCGCATGACTCTAGTAATGAAGAATGAAACCATCCTCTATGTTGATCTGAACCCTCTAAATACATCGATGCAGGCCATTTAAGGTCATCTCTTTTTTCTAATACAAAAGAATGAGTAGATCCACTATCAAACCAAACCTCAACTATATCTGATAATTTTTCATAATCTTCTGCTTTATACTTGTCTCCAAGAAATATCTGATAATCTTCCTTAAACCAACAATCAGAACCTTCTTTTTCGTAAATTTTTGCGATATTTTCAAAAACTTCATCATCAACTAAAACTTCACCTGTTTTTTTTGAAATAAAAATCGGTAGCGGCACACCCCAAACTCTCTGTCTTGATACACACCAATCAGGTCTAGTTTCAATCATTGATTTTATTCTTTCTTTTCCTTTGGAAGGATAAAAATCTGTATTATCGATGGCTTTTAATGCTTTATCTCTTAATCCATGGCTTTCCATAGAAATAAACCATTGTGGAGTTGCTCTATGAACTAGTGGAGCTTTTGATCTCCAAGAATGGGGATAAGAGTGAGTAAGTTTTCCGTTTGTTACTAAATTTTTTTGCTCATTTAATTTTTCAATAATTAAGTTATTAGCCTTAAAAATATGTAAACCTTCAAAATGTTTAATTTCATTTGTATATTTTCCATCACCATCAACTGTTTCAATTGCTTTAATATTATTATTTAAACAAAGATTGAAATCATCTGGTCCATGACTAGGGGCGCAGTGCACGATACCCGTACCTTGTTCAGTAGTAACAAAATTAGCTTCTAGCATTGGTATATCATAATCATATCCCATTTTAGAAAATGGGTGGCTACAAATTGTTCCTTTTAAATCTTTTCCTAAAAATTCGTTTAAAACTTTTATATTTTCAATAGAAGTATCTTTTTTAAAAGGTTTTAGTAGGTCCTTTGCAATTATTATTTTTCTATCGATAAAATTTTTGTTATCGTTTATTTCAAGTAAAACATACTTTAGGCCAGCATTGTAAGCTAAAGCTTTATTTGCAGGAATAGTCCATGGAGTTGTCGTCCAAATTATTACATCAGCACCATTAATTATATCTAAATTTGAAACTTTCACTTTGAATGCTGCATAAATTGTATCTGAAACATGATCCATGTATTCAACCTCAGCATCAGCTAAAGCTGTTTTTTCAACAGTTGACCAAAGAACTGGCTTGTAACCTCTATAAAGGCTTCCTTCTTTAAGAAATTTTCCAAGCTCTCTAACTATTTGAGCTTCAGCATCAAATGACATTGTTGAATAGTAATTTTCCCAATCACCGATTACCCCAAGTCTTGTAAATTCTCCCTTATGGACGTCTATCCATTTATTTGCAAATTCTCTACATTCTTTTCTGAATTCAATAATTGGAACATCATTTTTATTTTTTTTATTCTTTTTGTACTGTTCTTCAATTTTCCACTCAATAGGCAAACCATGGCAATCCCATCCAGGAACATAAATTGAGTCTTTACCATCCATTTGATGAAATTTTGTAATTATGTCTTTTAAGATTTTATTTAAGGCAGTACCCATATGAATATTTCCATTTGCATATGGAGGCCCATCATGAAGTACAAATTTTTCTTGCCCTTTACTTTTTTGTCTTAACAAATTGTAAAGGTCAATTTTCTTCCAAAATTCTATGTAATTTGGCTCCTTGTTTGGCAAATTTGCCTTCATTGAGAATTTTGTTTTAGGTAAATTTATATGTTCCTTGCTCATGAAATTTTATCTTTTAGCAACTTTGATATCTTTATTTATTTGTTTTTTCAAAGCATCAATATTTTTAAATTTTGTTTCTCCTCTAATAAATTTTGTAAAATTAATAGTTAGATTTTTATTATAAAGATTTCCAGAAAATTTAAATAAATTTACCTCTAATAATAATTTTTTTTGATTAAAAGTAGGCCTATACCCAATATTTGCTATTCCTTTGATCTTTTTTCGTTTTTTTTCGATATAAACATCGACTGCATAAACTCCTACTTTTGGTATTACATAATTTTTTATATTTATGTTGCATGTAGGAAAGCCAATTTTTCTTCCCATCATTCTACCCTTTTCTACAACACCTTCTATTGACCAATTTCTTGATAAAAGTTGATTTGCAATTTTTAAATTACCATTTTCAATTAATTTTCTAATTAATGTTGAGGAAATAATTTTATTTTTTTTATATAACGGTTTTGGATTAATTAAT